>JBDHHM010000101.1:0-6296 GCA_039589355.1 Gemmatimonadota bacterium
TTCGACTGCACCTCCGTGATCGCCGCCACCAGGGTCGTCTTGCCATGGTCCACGTGACCTATCGTTCCCACGTTCACGTGCGGCTTCGTCCGCTCAAACTTTGCCTTCGCCATGTTCTCCTCGCTCCTTCAGGAACGGTTCAGGCCGCGCCTCGCAACCCTTCTAGCCGCAGGGGGCGAGCGCCGGTTCACGCTGGATGGTGGGGGAAGGATTCGAACCTTCGTAGGCATCAGCCGGCAGATTTACAGTCTGCTCCCTTTGGCCGCTCGGGCACCCCACCACTGGATCTCAATGGATGGAAGGACCGGGCCATATGAGCCGGTGGTCCGGCCGGCCTCCGAGCCTCCCACCTTGCGGCCGGGCTGTGGGCACACAGACACGACGAACCCGGAGGGCCTCGCGTCGCCGCCGGATCGCCCGTCTGCTGTCTCCAAACCGTCCAGCCGTGCTATCTGGAGCTGACGGCGGGACTTGAACCCGCAACCTGCTGATTACAAATCAGCCGCTCTGCCAATTGAGCTACGTCAGCGTTTGCAATTAGCCGAGAATTGTACTTCAGATATCAGATAGTGTCAACCTTAGCGGACCAGGCGCCAGCGGCTTTCTGCCGGCGAGTCATCGACCTCGACGCCCCTCTCGGCCAGCTCGGCACGGATGGCGTCGGCGCGGGCGTAATCCTTTGCGGCGCGCGCATTTGCGCGCTCGGCCAGCTTCTGCTCGACCCAAGCGCGCAGCTCCTCGGAGACCGCCCCGCCCTCCCCTTCCGCTAGGGCGAGGACGCCGAAGACCTTGTCGACGGACTCGACGGCGTCGAGGGCAGCATCGGCGTCGGCGGCGGGCACCCGCTCGCCGGCTTTGTCGATCTCGGCGTTTGCCTCGCGGACGAAGACGAAGAGGGCGCCCCAGGCCTCGGCGACGTTGAGGTCTTCGTCGAGCGCCGCCTCGAAGTCCGTCAGCGCCTGGGCGGCGAGCTCGGGCAGGCGGGTCGGTCCCAGGCCGGCTTCGTCCGAGCGACTGGCCCGCAGACGGCGTCGGAACTCCATCAGCCGCTCGACCGAGCGGGTCGAGTCATCGAGGCCGGCGAGGGTGAAGTTGAGCTCGGCTCGATAGTGGCCCGAGATGAGGAGGCGCCGAATCGCAGACAGCCGGTACCCTTTGTCGACGAGGTCGTCCACGGTGTAATAGTGGTTCTCCGACTTGGACATCTTGCGGCCGTCGAGCAGCGCGTGCTTGGCGTGAAGCCAGAAACGTGCGAACGGCTCCCCCGTCGCGCCTTCCGCCTGGGCGATCTCGTTCGTGTGGTGTGGAAAGACGAGATCGACGCCGCCGGAGTGGACGTCGAAGTTCTGTCCCAAGTGCTCGATCGCCATGACGGAGCACTCGAGGTGCCAGCCGGGCCGCCCCACCCCCCAGGGCGAGTCCCAGATCGCGACGTCCCCCTCCTCCGGTCGCTCGCCGCCCTTCCAGAGGACGAAGTCACGGGCGTCGCCTTTGTCGTAGGCCGCGTCACCGGTCTCGCGCCCTTCACGCAGTGACGCACGGTCGAGCTTGGCCAGCTCACCGTAGGCCGGGAACTCGGAGATATCGAAGTAAACCGAACCATCCGCTTCATAGGCGAGGCCGCGTTCGACCAGCCTCTGCACCATCTCCACCATCTGAGGCACGTAGTCGGTCGCCCGCGGGTAGTGCTCGGCACGTTCGAGCCCCAGGCGATCGTGGTCCCTGAAGAACGCGTCGATGAACGGCAGGGTCAGCTCGCGCAGGCCGATCCCCTGTGCGACTGCGGCGTGGATCGTCCGGTCATCGACATCGGTGAGGTTCCGCACCTGAACGACCTCGTACCCCTTCCATTTGAGGTAGCGTCGCAGGATGTCCTCGAACAGGAAGGTGCGGAAGTTCCCGATATGAGCGGTGTCGTAGACGGTGGGGCCGCAGGTGTAGATGCGGACCCTTGCCTCGTCGAGGGGCCGGAATTCCTCGATCCGTCGTGTCAGAGTGTTGTGTAGCCGTAGCGTCATGAGCCGGATACGGTCAAGCTCGCTGGCCCGAGGCGAAGGACTGGGCTACTGCATCGAAGGCGGCCGCCGGATCCTTCGCCTTGCTGATGGAGCGGCCGACGACAATGAAGTCGGCGCCCGCCCGGGCGGCGTCCTTCGGAGTCGCGTAGCGGCTCTGGTCCGCCGGATCGTCACCGGGCAGGCGGATGCCGGGGGTGATGACCTTGAGGACGACACCATGGCTCCGCTTGATCGGCTTGACCTCGGTCGGCGAGGCCACCACGCCCGGCAGCCCGGCGCTCACCGCGAGCGAGGCGAGACGGACCACCTCGTCGACCAGCGAGACGGGCGCGCGGCCGAAGACCTGCTCGACGTCCTCGCTGACCAGCGAGGTCAGCAGCGTGACGGCCACGACATCGGGGCCGCCCGGGCCCGCGGCCTCGTGGGCGGCCTCGAGCATCGCCAGGCCGCCCGACGCGTGGACGGTCAGCATGTGAACTCCGCGCCGCGCGGCCGCCCGCACCGCCCCCGCCACGGTGTTGGGGATGTCATGGAACTTGAGATCGAGAAAGACGCGCTTGCCACGCTTCTTCAGTTCGTCGAGCAGGCTCGGCCCCGCATCGGTGAATAGAATGGCGCCCACCTTGACGATCTGAGCCTCGTCTCCCAGCGCATCAACGAGCTGGAACGCATCCTTACGCGTCGGCAGGTCCAGCGCGACGATAATCCGCTCCTTCACAGAGTCAGTCATCAGGCCTCCAAAGCCCCGACCAGCTGAGACAGTTTATCCACTCCCTGCCGGGCGCAGATCTCTCGTAGCCCCTCGATCGTCTCGGGCGCCGTGTGTGGGTCGACGAACATGGCAGTCCCGATCTGGACGAGAGCTGCGCCGGCGAGGATATACTCCATCGTGTCACGGGCGTTGCAGATCCCGCCGATGCCGATCACCGGCAGCTTGACCCGGGAGGCGACCTTCCACGTTGCGTAGACGCCCATCGGTCGTATCGCCGGCCCGCTGATTCCACCGGTGACGTTACCGATCACCGGCCTGCGCGCTTCGACGTCGATCACCATCCCGGGGAACGTGTTGATCGTGCTCAGGCCGTCGGCCCCGTTCTCCTCGCAGATCTCGGCGAAGACGCCGATATCGGCGACGTTCGGCGTCAGCTTGACCACCAGGGGACGCTGCGTGGCCGCGCGGAGCGCACGTACCAGCTGGGCGAGGGATTGCTCGTCCGTTCCGAACATGGTGCCGCCCTCGACGTTCGGGCAGGAGACGTTGATCTCGTAGCCCAGGAAGCCGTCCTCGTCGTCGAGCTCGGCGACTACCTTGACGAAATCGTCGACGCTCCAGCCGGCCACGTTCACCAAAACGCGCGCCCTGCGCAGGTTGTCGCGCAGCCAGGGGAGCTTTTCCCGCTTGAAGCCCGCGAGGCCTACGTTCGCCAGCCCGATGGCGTTGATCATCCCACCCGGCGTCTCGGTGATGCGAACGGGCGGGTTGCCGGCCCGCGCCTCGGGCGTGACCGCCTTCGTGACGATCCCGCCCAGCTCGTCGACCGCGATGATGTCGGCGTACTCCTCGCCGTAGCCGCAGGTACCGGATGCCAGCATGACCGGGTTCTGGAACTCGACGCCGAAGACATTGATCGATAGGTCTACCATCTGAGCCGCTCCGCCGTGAAGACGGGCCCGTCCGAGCACACCAGGCTGTAACCGGCTTCCCCCGTCTCCGGGTCAACCGTCTCGACGGCGCATCCGATACAGGTTCCCATCCCGCAGGCCATATGCTCTTCCACGGCAAGCTGGCAGGCCACGCCAGCCGCCATAGCGAGGATGCGGACAGCCTTGAGCATCGGCGCGGGGCCGCAGGCGAGGACGAGATCGACCCCCTTCAGGTCGACACCCTCGGTCACGCGCCCGTGTCGACCGAGGCTGCCGTCTTCCGTCCAGATCTCCGCGTCGAGCCCAGAAAGCTCTCGGATCTTGCCAGGATCGAATACCGCCGCAGCCCCGCGCTCGCCGTAAAGCAGGCGAACCTCGGCCCCACTCCGCGTCAGGGGTTCCCAACGCGGGAGCAGCAGGAACGGTGCCAGCCCGACGCCGCCGGCCACGCAGAGGATCCTGCTCGCCCCACCCAGCTGGAAGTGCGTACCTAGAGGGCCAAGTACGAGCGCTTCTTCGTCGGGTCGTAGAGCCGCCAACCGCCGCGATCCGCCGCCGAAGACGCGTATGAGGAGGCCGATGCGCTCGCCGCGCACGGCTGCCACACTATTGGGCCGCGGCAGGAACGGAACGCCCCACCCGCGCATCCCGAAGCCGACCATCACGAACTGGCCGGGCGCCGCCTGCGCAGCGATCTCCGGCGCGGCCAGCTCCAGCCAGTAGGTGTCCTCGGCGACCTGTTCGCGGGTGCGGACCGGGCTCCAGGCCCGGACGATTTGGCGAGCTCTCATCAACACCTGTGCGTTCTCAGTGTCACTTCCGGCTGACGCACGGCTCCGCTATCGCGATACCGCAGCGCGCCGTGCCATCACCTCTTCATCGGCTAGCGTCTCCAGTCGAGCCAGCTGCCGTCGCAGCCCCAGCTCGACCTCCTCGAAGGTCAAGCCATCGCTGGGTCGCTCGCCGAGGACAGCCTGTACATAGGGCGAAGCCCGATAGTCATCCCAGAGGCGTCGGCGCAGCTCCTCCGGGTCCGGGTCGAGCGCCTCGGCCGGCGGTGCGGAATCTAGATCGCTGAGCTCCAACGCCGCCAGAAGCGCCTTGGGTGCCCATACCGACTCGGGTTCCTCCTCCGCGTAGCGCAGCAACAGGGTGCGCGCCAGTCTCGGAGCCCGCAACTCGTCGCGCGCGACTTCGGCCGCCAGCACGTATGCGAGTCCGCCCAGCTCGACCCAGTACTCCATTCGCACCAGAGTGTCCCAGAGGCTCATGACGTCAGGCAGCCGGCGCGCCCGCTGCCGCATCAGACGTTCCAGCATCTCGCGGATCGGTACGATATCCTCCGCGGCGATGCTGCGGGCCAGCGACAGCCGCGCGGCCGCCACCTGCGCTTCCACAGCCGTCCGTGTCCGGGGAGCTAAACGCGACGCCGCCTCGAAGTCGGCGAGCGCCTGCTCCGCCCGACCGCGCGCCAGGTGCAGATCACCGCGGAACTTCACCAGGGTCGCCCGGTTCTCGCGGCTCAGAGCGGACGACTCGACTTCGACCATGCCGAGCAGGGCCGTACCCGGGCTCGTCTCGGCCAGCCGCTGCACCATATCGACGACGGCCCGCTCCTCGGCGTCCGTCACGTTGCGCGTCATGATCGCTGCAAGCACGGTCGCCGCCGCTGCGTCGTAGCCGGCGTCGACGAGCAGCGCCACGCGCTCGATGCGCGGCCGGACCCAGTCGGGCCGGAGCCTGGAGACGAGCTCGAGGTCGGCATCCGCCTCGGCGAAGCGACCCAAGCGCACCTGGGCCAGCGCGCGATTGTAGAGAAGTACTGAGCGCCTCTCACTATCCTCCTCTTCGGCGAGCGAGAAGGAGAGTAGAGTGTCGGCGGCGGACGGGTCACCGAGATGCAGCCGGGCGATGCCCAGGTACCCCGCCACTTCGGCGGTGTCCCTGCGCGTCGACGCGTAGCCCAGCAGGCGACGGCTCGTTTCGACTGCTTGCTCCCACTCCTCGCGCAGTAGCCGCGCCTCTACGATGATGCGGACAGCGGCGGCGGCCCAGCGGCTGTCGGGATTGGCAGCGACGATCGCTTCCGCCTTCTCGATACTGGCGGCCAGGGTAGCGCGGCCGGTCGACTGGCTACCCTGCTCGACGTCCTGGCGACCCTGGTCGAAGAGCTTGCTGGCGTTGTAGTAGGAGTTGAAGTAGACGCAGGCCGATGCACCGGCCAAAGCGGCGGCGAGAATCAGGAAATGAGAACGGACGCAGTTCGGAGCCCCAATCCTATCCGCCAGAGCTGTAAGAAGACCAGACCCGCTGACCATAGTCCGCCAAGTAGTTCACCACCGCGTCGGCCAACGCATCCGCTATCTTCGCCTGATAGGAGGAGGACCGCAACTGTCTTTCCTCGGAGCGGTTGGAGAGGTAGCCCACTTCGACGAGGACGGCCGGCATCGTGGCGCCGACCAGAACCTGGAACGGGCCCTGCTTCACCCCGAGATCCGGCGCGTTCAGGGTCGCCGCCATGCTGCGATTGATCGAGGTCGCCAGGACCCTCGACTCCCGGAGATTGGCAGTCGATTGCAGGTCGGTGAGCATGTACCCCAGTGGATCGAGAGCGGCATCCGAAGCGCCATCCTC
>JBDHHM010000102.1:0-6288 GCA_039589355.1 Gemmatimonadota bacterium
AAGCGCCGTTCAGCCCGCTGCGCATCTATGTGTCGGGCGGCGGTGGCCTGGTGAGCCGCAGCGGCGACTTCTTCGACATCTTCGAGGGTACGACGGACGTTGCGGGGACTTTGGGGATCGGCCTGCGCTTCGGCCTGGGCCGAGCCACTCAGCTACGCTTCGACGTGCGCGACTACATCTCGTCGTTCGCGCCGACGCGCGGCGTGGAGGAGTTCGATTCGAGGTTACAGAACGATGTGATTGCGACGATAGGCCTGGAATTCGTACTCAAGCCTGTGGAGTAACGCTACTCAGCGCTCAACCCGCTCGAGGCGCCAGCCATCTTCCGTGCGGGCGAAGAACATCTTCAACTGCCCATCCCAGTCGCGCCACTCGCCGGTGCGGGCGAGGAGGAACCTCATAGTTAGCTTGGTCCGGACCTCGGCGGCGGCGGAGCCCACGTCCATCTCCTCCACCTCAATCGTCACCGAGAGGTCCGTCGCGCGCTGGAACCAGTATCTGTAGAGCTCGGTGTAGTCCGCCTCGGGAATCGTCGCCTGGTAGATCTCCCGCTCGAGGCGCGCCGTGTCGCTCGCCTCGAGCGCCTGGCGATAGCTCTCGATGAGCGTGGCGATGGCTTCGCGGGGCGGCACCGGCGCTGCGGCTTCGCCTCCAGCCCCTTCCGGCGCTTCCACCGATGGCTCGCCCTGGTCCTCATCGCCCTCGGCACCCTGGGCCGCAGCCGCCGCTGCCAGCTGCTCCAGCCTCAGCACCGCCTGGCTCTCGAGATCCTCAAAGTCGTTCTTGGCGTTGGCGAACGCGAGGGCCGCCGCGGCGATGCCGATGCGTCCGGCCTCCAAATCGCTCTGCGTAGCGGCGAGCAGGCGATCTGCCTCGGCGAAGGGCGCCGGGAAGATCGTGTCGGCCCCGGCTAGTTGGGCGGCGTCACGCGCCTGCCGGGCCTCCGAACGTTCCTGCTCCGCGAAGGCGCGCTCGCCGGCCAGTTCATCTGGGCGCCTGTCCGGCTCGGCCGGGGCCGGGGCGGTGCCCTCCTGCTGGGAGCCTGGGGACCGGGACTCGCCACCCGCCTGCCCGCCGCTCGTGTCGTCGCGTCGGGGCTCGAGCCCACCGACCGCCGTCGAGTCGATCGCCGGCGCGCCCAGGTTCGACGAGTCGTCCTCAGCCTGGACTTTGATCTCGGCGAGACGCGGCTCGCCGCTGCCGGTCGACTGCTGCCAAACGGCGAACCCGCCGAGGCCGATGGCGAGGGCCAGTACGCTGGCCGCTGCCAGCCAGCGCCCGCGATGATTCCGTCGCGGCTTCGGCGGCGTGGCCGCCTCACGCCGGGCTGCAGGTTTCCCAGGCGAACCTCCCAGGGTCTCCATCATCGCTTCCATGTTGGGGAAGCGCTCGTCCGGTTTCTTGCGGATCGCCCGATCGATGACCGCACAGAGGTCGGCGGGTATGTCGGAACGAAGGCTCTCTAGCGGCTCGGGATACTCGTGCAGGTGCTTGTAGACGATGCCCGCCAGCGAGTCCGAGCTAAAGGGAAAACGGCCGGCGAGCATCTCGTAGGCGACCAGGCCGAGAGAGTACTGGTCGGAGCGGCCGTCGACCAGCTCCGCACCCTCGCATTGCTCGGGCGACATGAAAAAGGGCGTCCCCATCATGTCGCCGGGGCGCGTGAGAGTCGTGGCAGTACCGATCGCCTTGGCTATCCCGAAATCGGTGAGCAGCAGCCGGCCGTCGCGGCTGCCTTCGAGGAGCATGTTCTCCGGCTTGATGTCGCGGTGTACAACGCCACGGCCGTGGGCGAAGGCGAGCGCGTCCGCCGCTTCCAGCAGGTAGCGGCGGCATAGCTCGACGCTCAACTGCGGGGTCTGTTTCAGGATCTGCCGAAGACTCGGCCCCGCCACGTACGGCATCGTGAAGAAATGGAGGCCGGCACGCTCCGAGACTTGGAAGACGGCGACTATGTTGGGGTGGTTGAGCTTCCCCGCGGTGCGTGCCTCGCGCTGGAACCGCTGAACGATCTCCTGGTGCTCGGACAGACTAGGCGGCAGCACTTTCAGCGCCACGCGCCTTTCGAGAGCGATCTCGTGCGCCAGATACACTCGTCCCATCCCGCCGCGCCCCAGCTCACGAATGATCTTGAACTCGCCAGCGGTCGCCGTTCTCAGCCTATCGAGCAGGCCCGTCGGATCCGATGCCGATGATGCGAGGAGATCGTCCTCTTGCAGGCCCGGCACCTGCTTAGCGCAGCGCGGGCAGAAGAGGGTGTCTCCAGGAAGCTCGGTGTCACAGTTAGGACAGGCTGTCATAACCACGTGCCGAATCGATCGGACACAGTCTCGACGGGCTTGAGTCGCGGGGGAGAAGTGAAGCTAAGTTACTTTTTTTCGGTAGCTTGTACAAGCAGGCAAGCGGAGTACAGCGACTAGCGGCGGTCCAGCCGAACGAGCTGCCAGCCCGAGGGACCCTCTTCGAGGGTGAACCGCAGCTTGAGCGTGAAGTCCCTGGACCGGCCCGTCCGTGACAGGACGTAGCGCAACTCGAAATCGACATCGTCGATCCTGAGGTCGCCTTCCAGGCGGGTATTCCGGGTTCGCATGTTTACCTGCAGGTCGTCGGTACTCTCGAAGATCCGGTTCAGCATATCCAGATCCTCGGACGGCACCTCGCCGCCGTAGAGCCTACTCAGCTCTTCGACGTCCTCCGTCTCCAGGGCACCGCGGTAGCTTTCCAGGACCATCTCCGCTGTGACCAGCTCGACCTCCGGCGGAGGAGAGACGGGCTCAGCAGCCACCGGCTGGTCGGATTCCACCTCCGCACCGCCGGCGGCTGTGCTATCGGGCGATCCCGAATCCGATCCCTCCGGCTCCTCATCGTTCGCCTGCGCGGGCGAAACCACGGGCTCAACCGGCTCGGCCCGCTCGTTGCTCTGAGTCGCCGGTGGCGTGGTGGTCGACGGGGGCTGGCGAGTGGCCGGCTCGGATCCGCGGCCCGACGCCGGTCGGGAGGAGCCCGAGCCGGCTAGCCGCGCCTGGTCAACGCCAGCCTGAGCCGGAGATTCCTCCGACCGATCGCTGTCCAAGGTGACGGGCGGGGCCGGCGGCCCGTGGAAGTCGGCCGCGTCTCCCGCATCGGGTAACTCGACATCGACAAAGGTCACCTGGGCAGCGCCGAGATCGGCGCCTTCCGTCAGCTGCGACGCGTCGTTCGCCGCGTTGCCGAGGGGCGGTCCACTGCCTGAGACTGCTGCGACCCCCAAATAGATGGCGAACGTGGCCGCCGCACTAAGTGCCACCCGGCCCGTCCACTTCACCAGCCGGCGTCGCTTGTGGAACCTGAGCAGGCGATCGCGCATCCACACCGTCTTGGTGTCTAAGACGCCGCGCTTGCGGCGGCCCCTGCCCCTCACACCGTTCCTCCGCTCCATGGGCTCGCCGCCCAGCATCGCGCGCGAGAACTCCTCGACCGTGTCGAAGCGATCGTCCGGCGGCTTGGACAGCGCCCGGTGGACGGCGTCGCAAACGTGCTCAGCAAGATCCGGGCGTCGCTCCAGAAGGGGCGACGGATCCTCGTTGAGCTGCTTCATCAGAACCTCACGGAACCCGCCGCCACCGAACGGATGCTCGCCCGCCAGCATCTCGTAGGCGACCATAGCGAGCGCGTACTCGTCGCAGCGGCCATCTAGCTGCACATTATCTTCTAATTGCTCCGGCGACATGTAGTGCGGCGTGCCAATCATGTCGCCCGGTACCGTCAACGATTCCGCGCCCAGCGCTTTGGCGAGCCCGAAGTCGGTGAGCACGAGTCGGCCTGTCGTCTCCTCCAGCATCATGTTCTCGGGCTTCACATCCCGGTGAATCACGCCATGCTGGTGAGCGTAGGCGAGCCCGGAGGCGGCCTGCCGCAGGAACTCGAGTGCCTCCTCCGACTCGAGCGGCCCCAGCTCGTGCATGATCTCCCGGAAGCTGGCCCCTTTGACGAAGGGCATGGTGAAGAACGAAAGCCCGTCGCCCTGATAGACGGCGAAGACCGGTACGATGTGGGGATGGTTCAGCTGACCCGCGGTACGAGCCTCGTGCTGGAAGCGCTTGACGATCTCCGGGTATTCGGCGAACAGGGGCGATAGGACCTTGACAGCGACCTGGCGATCGAGAGCGAGTTCCTGGGCAAGGTAGACACGCGCCATCCCGCCGTGGCCGATCTCACCCAGGATCTCGAACTCGCCGCTGGTCACCGCCCGCAGATTCTCGAGGAGTTCTTCCTGGATGGATGGCCGCTCCGCCGCGCCCAGGTAGAACTCGGGGGCCGGCGCCGGCGCCAGCGATCCGCATTCAGGACACGTAGCGCCGTCGTGTGGCAGGCTAGCTGCGCAACGGAGACAGGATGTCGCCATATCACCCTACAGCGGGGGAGCTATATACGGGGAGGTCGTAGGCTGGCACACAGGGGATTAGTAATTTACCACCTGCCGGTCGACCCGGCAACGCCAAATGTTTCCACCCCATGGGCGGCCACGGCTGGCGCTTTTCCTTGCGCAAAGGCCGGTATCTGCCTAGCTTAACCACCGACCCCTGCCTGTTGGTCCCCTCCCCCATGTGCACCGGTTCGAGGGACCACCTCTACCACAGTCTACATCACAGCAACGAGAAAGATCCGTGATGCGTACTATTCTGATAAGCGCCGCCCTTCTCGTGCTCCTCGCCTGGCCTGGCTCCTCAGCCGCCCAGGACGAGAAGCTGACCACGATCACACCGTTTGCCGGGTTCTACCTCCCGACCTCGGATCTGGTGAATAACCAGCCCGTGCCGAACCCGGGTCCGATCGATCCGGAAAGGGTCAGCATCACCCAACAGAGCGGATTTGCCTTTGGGTTGCGGGCCAGCCGGACGCTAAGCGGCAGTCTGTGGCTAGAGGCCGAGTTTCAGTACGCGATCAGCGACGTGAAGATCGTAGCCACGCGCCGGGAACCGCTACCCCAGGACACGTGGACAGGTGGCGGCCAGGTCCTTACGCTAGGGGCCAACATCCTCTGGGAAATCTACCGAGCACCCTTCACCCCGTTCGGGATCCATCTTATAGGCGGCCTGGCCGCGGTGAACCGCGGCGGTGAGTTCTTCGACGAGGGGGGATTCTTCTTCGACGAAGGGCTCGATGGCGGGACGACCATAGCAGCGATTGCGGGGCTCGGTGCCCGCTACGGCTTCAGCGGGCGGCTGGGCATCCGCCTCGACGTCCGCGATTACATCTCCAGTTACTCCCAGTCCGTGCCGGGCGGCGACTTCGACGCGGTGCTACAGAACGATATCTGGATTACGGGCGGGATCGAGATCACACTGTGACCTCGGTCTAGAGCGCGGCAGCTATCGTCAAGCCCTCGACCCGGTACTCGACTTCCAACTTGAAGTACGAGCCGCTCAGGCCTCCAGCAATTTCCACCTCGTTGTAGCGCTCTAGCTCGATCCAGGTACTCGAGTCTGGGACGTTTGCGTCGCCGGGCACCACGAACTCCCCGTTGTCCTCCACATCGAAGTCCCAATCCGGAGAGAAGAGCGAGGCGCTCTGGGCTTCCAAATCCGAGACCCAGCGAACCGTAAGGGGCTGGTTTGCCGGGATCGTCTCGTCGGGCTGCGGCTCGAGGATCGCGTGGATCCCGACGTTGCCCAGCATCACGTCGCGGACGAACATGTTGTCCTTGACGACGTCCAGCTTCAAGTCTCCCGAGGCGGCCCCAGTAACCGCTGCCGTGTAGAGACCCGCCGATCCGCCCTCTTGCAGGGTCACCGTGGTGCGGTTCCACACGATCGTCACGACAGCCCCGGAGACGGCAGCGCCAGATCCATCCTCGACATCGACGACGAAGTCGGCAAGGAAGCCGCCGGTATTCAGCTCCAGATCCACCTCGGCTATGACCAGAAGCGTCTCGTTGCCGGTCCCGCCGCTGTTCTTGTCCTCCACCGGTCCGAGTGGCTCAGCGTTGCTGCAGCTGGCCACCAAGGTGGCGAAGGCCAGCGCGAGGATGGCTTTAGACGTATTTGTGTGCACGGCATCCACCTCTCAGTGTGGCGATTAAAAGGACTTGGGGGAGGCGTGCAGGGAAGGACGTGCAACCGTGACAAGATAAGCAGGCTGGCCGCGGGGGTCAAATTTCGTGGCCCTCAGCACATTACGGTCCCACTTTCCCATCGGCGTCGGGTGGTGCTATTTTGGGACCCCAGCCAACCAGCCTGATGACCCACAGGACGGAGGTTTTCCGATGCGCCGTTACCGTGCGTTAGTCCTTGTTCTCGCGCTCGCTCT
>JBDHHM010000103.1:0-6476 GCA_039589355.1 Gemmatimonadota bacterium
GAGGGTGGGCAACCGCGGATCGATGTGGACCACGGTATTGTCCTGGATGTTGGTCTGTTCGCCGATGGTAATGGGCTCGATGTCACCCCTGACGACGCAGCCGTACCAGATGCTAGCCTCGCGCGCGACGGTTACCCGGCCGAGGACGGTGGCGTTGGGTGCTATGAACGCATCGGGGTGGATGCTGGGCGTGTGGATCTCCGTCGTTCATTCTCCTTTCTGACAGTAGCCGGTAGCCGGTGCGGCGGTGGCCGGTGGGCGAGTGGCCAGTTCACAGTTTACCGCCTACCGGCCACCGGCTACCGGCTACCGACCAGCCGCTCCGAGCAAGAACTCGCGTATGCCGAGGAGCACGCCACGCGCGTACGCTTCCTGGTACGCAGGGTCCCTCAAGCCCGCTTCCTGATCCGGGATCATCATGAATGCACCTTCGGTAAGCGCCGCGGGCATCCATGTGGTACGCACGAGGGCGAGGCTCGCGCGGCCGAAGCCGAGGTCGCGGAGCCCCATAGTATCGAGGAGACTCTGCTGAAGTGCACGGGCCAGATCCAGCGAATGGCGGTGAAAGTAATAGACGCTCGTCCCGTGGCGCTCGAACGGGTTGACGCCGTCGGGTAGCGCATTGTTGTGAATCGAGACGAGTATCTCCGCATCTAGGAGCTCAGCCAGATCAGTGCGATCGTAGAGGCGCACGACGCTGCGGTCGGCGCGAGTCAGGATCACACGCACCCCTTCTTCCTCCAGCAACCGCTTGAGCTTGAATGCGATGGCCAGGTTGGCTTCGCCTTCGTAGAGGCGTGTCGGCCCCGTTGCGCCCGCCGGGGGGTGACCGGGATCCACAAGGACGGTCCGACCGGCCAGCGGTCGTTCTGGATCTATGGTCGGCGGCTTGCGGATCTCCAGGACGAGCGCGCCGCGCCGGTAGCGTGCGCGGTAACCCCACGGCTGTCCCGCGAGGTCGATGTGCAGGAGGTATCGATCGGAGGCGACCTGCTCCCAGCGGGCAGCCTTGAGGAAGGGGTCGCTCGGGCCATACTGCAGCCAATCGGTGTTCGAGTAGGCACCGTACAGGGTAAGCGTCAGACGAGCCCCGTCGCCCTCGATCCTGTACGGCACGGGTTCGGCGATCGAGACGTTCACACGAAGCCGGTCGGGTGCGCCGGTGAATCTCACCGTCCCGACTCGTGCGCGCTCGGGCAGCGACGCGCCGCGCAACCAGACGAGCTCATCTGCCGCCACCCAGGCCTCGCTTTGCCCATCGAGGGCGATCCGTACCGTTCCGTTCCGTCGACCGGTGACTCGGCCACGCACGCCGTCGGTCCACTGCCAATAGGTCGTGGCGCCCGGCCCTGCGCGGCCGATCACGAAACCGTCGCGCCCGGTGCCCGCCGGCTCCTCCCGCAGTTCGACGACCAGTCCCCGCCCCCCGAGGACCCAGAGGTCGAGAGGAACCGGCGAACGCGCCGTATCACCGGCGACGATGACCTCCAGCCGTGCGCAGTCCGAGGGCACGACCGCTTCACCGAGCACGTCCTCTCCCCCGGTCAGAGTACCTGCCGCCTGGCTCGGCACCTCAGGGAGCGGTGACTCGGTCGAGTCCGCAACGACCTCCAAGCTGTCGCCGACCTCCGCGGTATCCGGCGGCGGCGGAGCGCAGTAGTGCGTCAGGTCCGGGAGGCCCGCGGGTCCGGGAGGGATGTCCGGGCTCAACCTACCTCGCCCCAGGGGCGCCTGCGCGATCAGCTCGCCCTCGTAGATGCCGGTCCATGGCGAAGCGGCGGCCGCGGTCGGTATGCGGCCGAAGGCCCAGTTCGCTGCCGCACTGCTCCCCTCGACCGCAGTCAGTTCGGCGAGCGGGACCGAATCACCGTCCGGCAACAGCAGGCGTACTCGTGCGCCGGGCGATGCGCGCACGCGGATGGGAACTATCTCTCCCTCCTGTACCCACCAGGCGCCGCCGGGCACGACGCTACCGGCGTCGATGACGGCCGAGTCGCGGGGCAGCGGCACGACCGGCCGGGGAAGGAAGACGGTTCGAACGCCGTGGGCACGCTGCGACCCGAGTGTCGCCGCCAGCTCGTACCGCGCCAACGTGTCGTCCGGCAACGCCGGAACGGGCAGCCAGGCGATGAAGGCGCCGTTCGGTTCCACGCGCACGCGCTCGCCGTTGATCGTCAGCTGGGCGTTTCCGTCGCCTACCGAACCGAAGATGAAGTTGGAGTCCCGGACTGAGATGAAGCTGCTGTCCGCCGGGTAGACGACATCGATGGCGAGCGGGCCGCTGCGCGGCGGTATGGCCGGGGGGCCCAGGGGCTCCGGCGAGCGGGTAGCACATCCGGCACAGACGAGCGCGGTTAGATAAAGAGCCGCACCCGATCGTATCGTCTTCGCGCCAACCGCGACACGCTCCATCCCCTCGGAACGGGCTTCTGTTCTCACTGTGTCGCAATGTACGACCCGCGGTTGGCGCGGGTCAAAGAGTCGCGGCACTTGCTGGCCGAGACCATGGTGTGGTTGGGAATGCGGGAATCCATGATCAAGAGCATGCCAGACCAAT
This sequence comes from Gemmatimonadota bacterium, assembly GCA_039589355.1. Lineage (GTDB taxonomy): Bacteria > Gemmatimonadota > Gemmatimonadetes > Palauibacterales > KS3-K002. Next base: position 2,558 of record JBDHHM010000103.1, read on the forward strand.
GGAACATTCGGATTCAGACCGGCGCACTCGATGCGCCACGCGGGTACCGATGCGACCGTGCCAACAGCAAGAGCGTCGCAGAGGCCAACGCGAGCGCGGCCACGCCGCGTACCCAGGGCCCCAAGATCAGCCAGCCGACCCCGAACAGGGATGCAAACAACAGCACGATCCCGAGGACCCCGGATCGCACATCGGCGCCCAGATCCTGCAGCGGCGCCAGGCCGGTGATCTCCTGCTGGCGCCGCCAGCCGGGGCCGCCGGGCCGTGTACGCCGGTAGAACTCCGCCAGCGTCTCCTCCGACTCGGGTCGCGTGAGCAGCAAGGTCGGCAACCAGACGGCCAGCGAGCCGAACGCCGTTACCGCCAACCGCGCGCCGAAGTCGATCTCGCCGAAGGTCGGCAAGTAAGACAGGAGCGCGATGAGCATGCCGGCGAGCATCGCCGCCATTTCACCCCACGCGTTCACACGCCACCAGAACCACCTCAAGATGAGCACCGCGCCGGGCCCGGTGCCGATGGCGATCATGAAGCGGAACACGGTTCCGATATCCTGGGCCAAGAATGCAGCCGTCGCGGCGAGTGCCACGATGACCACCGAAGCGAGGCGGCCCACGAGCACCTTCTCTTTGTCGCCGGCCTCGGGATGCGCCCAGCGCACGTAGAGGTCGTTCACGATATACGAGGCGCCCCAGTTGATCAGCGTCGAGACCGTCGACATGAACGCCGCTAGGAACGAGGCGATCACCAGGCCCAGCAAGCCGGCGGGCAGGTAGTCGAGCATCAACTGGATATAGCCGATCTCGGGATCGGCGAGCGTCGGGTAGAGGATCAGGGCGACGAGGGCCACGACGATCCACGGCCAGGTCCGCACAACGTAGTGCAGCACGTTGAACAGCCAGGCCGCCTTCAGCGCGTCCTCCTCGGTCTTCGATGAGATGAAGCGTTGGATGAACACGCCGCCGCCATCGGTGTTGCGGAACGCCCACCATTGAATCCCGATGTAGGCGAGGAACGTGGTCATCGACAGCTGGGCGACGTCGGACCAGGGCATGAAGTCGAGCCGGTCGCTCAGGCCCTGCACGGCCAGGGTCGCCTTGACGCCAGCGATGCCGCCGACGTCGGGCAGCGCGAATGCGACGACGATCAAGGCGCCGATCAAGGCGAGTCCGAACTGGATGAAGTCAGTGGTCACGACGCCCCAGAGGCCGGCCAGCCCGGCGTAGACGAGAACGAAGACGGACAGCGCGACGACGATCCAAAGGCGCGGCTCTCCCGGCAAATCGATGGCCAGCGCATCCCAGAGGCCGAGTGCCTCGATCACTTTCCGCATCGCCAGCATGGCGTAGCCCATTCCGATGCAGTTGATGGGCACGGCGAAGATGAAGGCGCGGGTACCACGCAACAGCGCCGCCGGCTTGCCGCCGTAGCGCAGTTCGGTGAGCTCGACGTCGGTCACGACCTCGCTACGGCGCCACAGCCGTGCGAAGAGGTAGATCATCAGCACGTGAGTGATCGCGAATGCCCACCACTCCCAATTGCCAGCGATGCCGCGGCGCGCCACAAGGCCGGTGACGTAGAGGGGCGTGTCGACGCTGAACGTGGTGGCCGCCATCGAGGTCCCGGCAAGCCACCAGGGGAGCGCGCGTCCACTGACGAAGAATTCGGCGAAGCTCTTCGCACCGCGGCGCGAGAACCAGATGCCGATGAGAAGTGTGCCGATCAGGTATGCGGCGATTACCAGCCAGTCGAGAGCGCTCATCCTGACGGGCCGCCCAGCAGATGCTCGGCTACCGCCTCCTGCATGAGCGGGTCGCCACACCAGGCACAAAGCACGTTCTGGGCGCCGGGCAGTTGCTGGGCCAGGCGCGGGTGACCGAAGATGACGACCGTCGCGTCCGCCGCGCGCTCGAGAACCTCGTTGACCTCGCGCGCCTTCTCCGGAGCGAGCCAAGCGCGGCGCTTCCAGCCTCTCACGTCCGAGAAGACGGCGATCAGGTCGATGGCCGGCGCCGTTGACCAGATCCCGACCGTGCCGGCGCCTCGCTCCTCTAACGACCTCGCCAACCGGCTGTGGTCCGGCGCCGCCGTCGTGCCCGGCCCGGCAAGCGATTCCGGCAGCTCCACCACGTCGTCGTCCACGATATTGAGCCGGAACGCCTGTCCCGGCATCGGGTGTGGGAGCACGCCGCGCAACTTCCTGATCGACGCGACCGCCATCTCCAGCGCGCGGGCGTGGCTCGGAACCGGAGCCTGGTCGTCGACGGCGACGTCCACCGTCCGGCCAGCGATCTCGATGCGCTCAGCCGACCTGGCAACCTGGCGGCGGTCGAGCTCCTTCGAGTCGAGAGCCGATTTCAGCGCTGCAACCGTCTCCGCAGGTGACGATGGATAAAGCAGCACATCGCACCCCGCACGCACCGCCTCGACAGCCGCCTCCGTCTCGGAACGCGCCGCCGCCGACACCGCCTCCATGATCAGTGCGTCGGTGGCAATGAGACCATCGAACCGCATCTCCCCGCGTAACAGGTGCACGATCTTGCGCGAGAGGCTGGCCGGCGCGCCCGAGGGATCAAGCGCCGGATAGCTCACGTGGGCCAGCATGACAGAGCTGACCTCCGCTTCGACCGCGGCGCGGAACGGCGCCAGGTCGGCCTCGAGGGTCTCGCGCGTCCACTTGACGGCGGGAAGCTCGCTGTGCGAGTCCGAGGTCGTGCGACCATGCCCCGGGAAGTGCTTGGCGCAGGCATGGATGCCTTCTTCTTGAACCGTCGCCACCCAGGCGCGGACGCGTTCCGCCACGATCGCCGGCTCGGACCCGAAGCTGCGACTCCCGACGATTGGGTTCAGCGACTCGACATCCAGATCGGCGACGGGAGCCAGCACCCAGCCGATCCCGGCGGAAGCCGCCTCTTGCGCCGTGATTCGCGCCGCGTCCAGTAGCGCCGCGGCGTCCGTCGATGCCAGCGCCGATGCCGGCGGCAACGGTGTCGCACCCTCGAACTGCTGGCCGGCACCGCGCTCTAGGTCGGCGGCGAACAACACAGGACGGCCCTCCCGCTCCTGGGTGCGTGCCACCAGCTCACGCATCCCGCTCACGCTACCTCCGAAAACGACGAAGCCGCCCACCCCCAGGTCGAGGCTGCGGCGGACCTCACGCCAGACTTTCTCGACGTTGCGGTCACCCCAACGGATCGCGGGGAATACCAGGCGGGCCGGATTCATGGCGGAGTCAACTTCCCGAGAACGCGGGGGCCGGCGGCGCCTGTGACGGACGGCAGGTTGCCGGGCCTACCACTCTGATAAAGGTGGGCGAGGATGGCGAAGGCCGCCGCTTCCTTGGCGTCGGGATCCCAGCCCAGCGCCGACAGATCGGTCACCGGTACGGGATCGATCGCATCAGCCAACATCTGTATCAGCGCCGGGTTCCGGGCGCCACCACCACAGACGAAGCACTCGTCCGGGGCAGCGGCGTCCGCAAAGAGATCGCGGTACGCATTCGCGATCGAGCGAGCCGTCAACGCCGTGGCGGTGGCCACCAGGTCGTCTCCGGTCAGCCCTAGCTCGCTTCCCTTACGAAGGACTTCCGCCGCGTACGCCGCGCCGTACCGCTCGCGCCCCGTCGACTTGGGTGGCTGCCCGCGGAAGTAATCGTCATCGAGCAGCAGAGCCAGCAGCTTCTCGTTCGGCCGCCCGCGTGATGCACGACCCCCTGACCACGGCGTCGATCACCGCCACGCCGGGACCTGTGTCGAAGGCAACGACAGGTTCGCTCGACCCTTCCGGCGGCAGCAGCGTCACGTTGGCTATCCCGCCGATATTCTGGAGCGCGCGCCGGCCGCCCGGCGTCGAGAAGAGCAGCTGGTCGACAATCGGCACCAGCGGCGCGCCGTGCCCGCCCGCCGCTACATCGCGCGCTCGG
>JBDHHM010000104.1:0-6198 GCA_039589355.1 Gemmatimonadota bacterium
CTCGAGGAAGCGAGCGTAGTAACGAACCGCCTCGTCCAGCTCGCCACGGCGCTCGTGCAACTGGGCGCGGTGGTAAAAACCCAGGGGCTCTAGCCACGGACTCCAGTAGAGCGATCCGTAGATGCTGAGGGCTTCCTCTTCGCGGCCGCGCTCCTCCAGCAGTCTGGCCAGCCAGTAGCGCTCGATGTCGCGGTATCCGTACCAGGCGACGTTGATCATGGCGAGCCCGCGCCGCAGCTGGTCGACGGCGGCGTCTAGGCTGTCGTGTGCGGCGGCGATGCGCCCTCGCAGCGTCAGAGCACGCCCTCGGAGCGAGCGCGCGGCGGCCGAGTCACCTTCGGCTAGCAGCGTATCGGCGCGAGCCTCGAAGCGGGCGACGACGACGGCCGCCTCTTCGTGCCGGCCCTCCCGGGCTGCCTCCACCGCCAGAGCGGGCCCATGTCCTGGGTACGCGGCGGCGAGGCGTGCCACGACATCCTGTGAAGTCGAGTCGACGGCGATCCCGAGCTCGCGGGCGTTGGCCAAGACGTTGAGGCCCGGCACGTCCATTTCGCCGCCCGCCAGAGCCATGCTGTGCTGCAGGAGGTCGAGGGCGATATCGACCCGGCCGTGCCTCACGTAGCGCAGGCCGAGGGACCAGAAGGCCATGTGGCGTTCTTCGTCCGAGAAACGCTGATCGGCGGCCTTGAGCGCGACCATCTCGTATAGCGGCAGCGTTCCGGCGACGACCCGCATCCTGCCCAGTGTCCAGTACATCAGATCGGCCCTCGCCGTGTCGAGGGCGGCTGCCGCGCGGGCCGAGTCGTCGGGCGACCCGAACTGTAGCGCCGTCAGCAGGCTGAAGGCCTGGGCGTAGTTCGACGTCGAGTCGAGCGCGAGGTAGCGCTCGGTCCACTGGCGCCCGCGGATCGAGTCGTCCTGCTGATAGGCGAGCTCGATCAGGTGGATGAGGGCCGGCGCGAAGGACGGGTCGAGCTCGAGTGTGCGCTCCAACGCCTCCTGCGCCGCGCTCATCGGTTGGCCGGCCTGGGCGCCCAGGTGAAACAGGGCGTCGCCGAGACCGTGCCACGCCTCCAGATCGTCCGGATAGCGGGCGGTCAGGTTCTGGAAGAGAGGGATCGCCTCCAGAGACCCGTCGACGTCGGCCAGCTTCCAGGCGCGGATGAGCAGACTGTCGCGAGCCGGTAGTCCCTGGCTGTGGCGCTCTGCGGCGGCGAGGTGTTCAGGCAGCTCGTTCGAGCCGAGGCCGAACGACCAGCCGTAGGCGTGCGCCAGCCGGTAGTGGGCGATGGCGAAGGTGGAGTCGTGCTCGATGGCGCGGTTGAGCGCCTCCCGCGCCGCGGTGAACTGCGAGAGCCTGAACGCCTGTTCGCCCTCGAGGTAGGCGCGGAGTGCCGGGATCGACGCTGTGGTGAGCGCCGAGAGCCGGACCTCCGGGATGGCATCGCCCTGCCAGGCCTTGCGGAGCAATGCGATGGTGAGCTGCTCGACCAGCGAGGTGATCTGGTCTTCCGAGCCCTCGACTACCGCCGACGCCTCCTTGCGCAACCAGCGCACGGAATAGATGTCGGCGGAGAGCCGGACTGCGTCGGGCCCGGTCTTTATCAAGCTGCCGAGGATAACTCGGCTCGCACCCAGCTGGCCGGCAACCTCGGCGGCGATCTCCGGCTCCGGCAGCTCGCCTGGATTGCTGACGAGCCGGTGGAAGCGGTTGAGTACGGCGCGCGGGTCGGACGACTGGAACTGGCCGGTAGCGTCGAGGGCGGTCGCCAGCAGATCGACCAGGCCTTCGCGCCACAGCTCGACGTCGTCGCCGACCACGTGGAAGGGCATCACGGCCACGGCGTTCGGCAAAAGCTCACTGTCTCGAATCCGCAGCCAGACCGCCGTCGCGCCCAGGCTGCCCAGGGCAAGGAAGGCCAGGGCCCCGCCCAGGATGGCCGTCCTCCAGGTGAGCAGGCGCCGGAGCCCGGGGTCTCGAGGATCGCCCGGATCGGCTTCACGATCGGCCGGAGGTGTGTCGCCGCTCACGCCGGCCGCCCGCCGAGACTGATAGAGGGCCGTGGCGAAAACGATAGGCAACCCTATGACCAGAAGCCCCAAGGCGATCGGGAAAAACCAACCCGGCAGACCGAAGCGGGCGATAAGCAGGTCGATTGCCTCGAGGGTCGCCCAGGACACAAGGACATAGATGCCCAGCACGCGCCACACAGGTGCCGAGCCGGAACTCCCCACAAGGCTCTTCAAGCCGATCGTCGTCATGTCTACAGATCTTTAGGCTGTTGGGCCGGCATTACCCGGCCGCGGCTTTCCAGTCCTGATGGCGCCGGGAAGGGGGTGGTTGCACCCCGCCCCGGGCCCGTATATGCGTGCTGGGCCTGACCTCCCGGCCTCTTCCTCACAGATGAACGCATCCAGCGCCGTTTAGGTTCTCAGGCGGTTCCCTGGCCGGCGTCCGCAGGGCGATCGACAAAAGCAGCCGCGCCGGGGGCGCTGGCACGGCTCCTCTTCAATAACGCGCTGCCGAGCAGCGACTAACTGCTGCTGATGTCCTCAGGCCGGATCGGCATCCGCCGGACACGTACGCCGGTCGCTGCGAAGATGGCGTTGGCGACGGCCGGCGCGATGGGCGGTAACGGTGGTTCGCCGATACCGGACGGGTTCACGTTGCTCTTGATGTAGTGCGTTTCGATCTCCGGCATCTCATCGATACGCAGCAACGGGTAATCGTGGTAGTTGCCCTGCACCACGCGACCCTCGTCGATTGTGATTGCCGCTTTGAGTGCCGCTGTGAGCCCGATGACGATGGCACCCTCCACCTGGGCGGCGAGGTCGTCCGGGTTGACCACTATCCCGCAGTCCACCGCACAGACGACTCTATGTACCCGAACCGAGCCGTCATCTCCCACCGAGACTTCCGCCACCTCGGCGGCCCAGCTCCCGAACGAGTGGTGAACCGCGATACCCTGATGATGACCGCTGGGCAGCGGTTGGCCCCAGCGCGCTTTCTCTGCGGCCCATCCGAGCACACCACGATGCCGCGGCTCGTTTTCCAGCATCCTCATGCGGAAGACGACGGGGTCTACTCCGGCCGCCGCCGCCAGCTCGTCGATGAAGCACTCGTTGGCGAACGGCGTCTGCGTGTGGTAGACCGAGCGGAAGTAACTGACGGGAACGGCGGTGTTCGCCATGCAGAAGTCGACGTGGCAGTTGGGGATCGCGTAGGGAAGCTCTCTGGCGCCGCTGGTCGCCTCGCGGGCCGCCCCCGCAAGATCACCGCCCTGCAAAGTCGCGCCGATGGAGTGAGCGACCACCCGGTGCTTCCATGCCACCAACTTGCCCGACTCGTCCAGCCCGGCGCTCAAGATGTGGCGACTGGCCGGCCTGAAATAACCGTGGTGCATGTCATCTTCACGAGTCCAAACCACCTTCACCGGTGCCGCCGCCGCCTTCGAGACGTGCACCGCCTCCACCACGAAGTCGGGTATCAATCGCCGCCCGAAGCCGCCGCCGCTGAACTCGATGTTCAGGGTGACGTTCTCCGGCGCGTAGCCGAACGTCGCGGCCACCGCCCCGTGCGCCCACTGCGGCGCCTGGGTGGGAGCCCAGATCTCGCAGCGGTCTTCCCTGGCGTGGGCCGTGCAGTTCATCGGCTCGAGTGGTGAGTGAGCTATGTAGGGGACTTCGTACACCGCATCGAGCACCTGCGCCGCACCCGCCAGCGCGGCCTCGACGTCGCCGTCGTCGCGCGTGGCGTATCCTTCCTCCTGCTGCTTCTCGTCGAACAGCTCGGCTATTTTGGCGCTGCTAAGGTCCGCCGACTCACCGTAGTCGAACTTGCAGTTGAGCGCCTGGCGGCCCTTGATCGCCGCCCAGGTCGAGTCGGCGAGCACCGCGACGCCGGTCGGCACCTCGACGACGCCGCGCACGCCCTCCACCGCCCTGGCGGCGGCCTCGTCGTAGGCCGTCACCGTTCCGCCGAAGACCGGGCAGCGGGCGACGCAAGCGTGCAGCATCCCCGATACCTTCACATCCATTCCGAAAGTCAGGCTCCCTTTCACACGCTTCGGGTGATCAAGGCGTGGCGTTGGCTTCCCTATCAGGCGAAAGTCGTCCGGGTCCTTGAACGGTGGGTCGTCCGGGACGGGTAAGGTCGCCGCCTTTTCCGCCAGCTCGCCGTAGCTGAGTGAGCGACCGCTCGCCTCATGAACGACCGTACCCAGCGAGGTGCTGCAGACCGACGCGTCGACACCCCACGTCTCGGCCGCGGCGGCGGTGAGCATGGCGCGTGCCGTCGCTCCCGCTGTGCGCAGCGGTACCCACGATGTCCGTATCGATGTGCTGCCGCCCGCCGTCTGCGACCCGTAGACCTGAGGATCGACGGCGGGAAGGAACACGCGCTCGAACTCCGGCCACTCGATGTCCAGCTCGTCGGCGAGGATCATCGGCAGCGCGGTGCGCGCACCCTGACCCATGTCGGGCCGGTGCACCCAGAACGTGACCCCGCCGTCGGGGCCGATCCGCAACCACGAGTTCGTCAGCGGCTCGGCGGCGGCGTACCCGTCAGGCTTGGGTGGGAGGTAAAAGCCGAGTACCAGCCCCGTCCCCGCCACACCTGTGACCTTAAGGAAATCGCGCCGGCTGACTTTGGTGATCGTACTCATCTCACACCTCCTCAGCAGCGCGGTGGATGGCACGGCGGATCCGCTGGTATGTCCCGCAGCGGCACAGGTAGGGCGACATCGCCTCATCGATGTCGGCGTCACTGGGGTCCGGGTTCTTCGCCAGAAGCGCTACGGCGCCCATGATCTGGCCGGGCTGGCAGTAACCGCACTGCGGTACCTGCTCGGCCAGCCAGGCCCGCTGCACCGGATGGCCGCCGTTCTCTGACAGGCCCTCAATCGTGGTGATCTCAACCCCCTCGGCGCTGGAGACCGGGATCGCGCACGAGGACAAGGGTTCGCCGTCCATATGGACGGTGCAGGCGCGACAAATGCCGGCGCCGCAGCCGAACTTGGTGCCGGTGAGACCGAGCGTGTCCCGCAACACCCAAAGCAGCGGGGTGTCGGGGTCCACGTTCACGTTTCTGTGTGTCTCACCGTTGACCGTGAGGGTGAATCGAGCCATACGCGCACTCCTTCGGATCGAAGCGGTGGGCCCCTTGCGATTTGGCGCGCACGAGGTCGTGGCGGACGGGCGCCTGCGTCCGCCGTGGGGCAAGTCGAACGACGTGGTATGTCAATATGGCGTCCCCGGCTTCGGCTAACAATAATCGCTGAAAGTGAAGCGGGCGGTGGCTTACGCCACCGCCCGCGCGTCTCTCTGCAGCGTGGCCGCTGCTACATCACGGGTGCGGGCGCCGGTGCCGGAGCGGCCCCCGACTTCATGACGGCCAGCGCCATGGTGATCGGTATTAGCACCATGGTCAGGAACCAGAATTCAGCGCCCGGCAGGATGACACTCGGGGCGAAGATCGAGACCAGCGAAGCGATCGTGACCGGCAGCAGGCCGATCAGCACTCCGGCGAGCATCATGTTGAGGCCGAACTTGGACCGCTCATCGGGGCTGGCCTTAATGAAGCTGTGTATCAGCGCGGCGAGCGCCAGGCCGAAGTAGCCGACCACGAAGATGCCCGCGAGGGCGTTCGCTACGGTGTTGAGGGTGCTGGTTGCTTGTGGCTCGAAGATGATCTGCCAGAGGAAGAAGAGCGCTATAAGTACCGCCGGCGCATAGAGCACTCTTGTGATGTTCTTATTCCCGAGCATCGCCTTCGGCTTCGGGAACTCCATCATGCAGTGGAGCAGGGTGGCGAAACCGAGAATGATGAACATGAGAACCACGGCGCCGACGATCGTGCGCAGCGCGTACGACCCGATATACGGGCCGCTGAGGAACGCGATCCCCAGGCAGAGTCCGGTTATGGCCAGCAACGTGGAGCTCCGGCTCGGCGCCCTCATGTAGGCGAAGACCCCGAAGCCGACGAAACAGAGACCGATGATGAACCCGGCCCATCCCAGCGCAACGTCACGTCCCGGCTGGGCGGCGTACGTGATCGCCACCTCACGGGTGACGGGGCCTTCCTCGCCCGCCGCCAGCGTTGTCTCGGCGGTCTCCTCCACCACTAGGGTGCGCGTCTCGCCGATCTGCGGCCGGGGCATCCGGGTGTAGGCCCGCGTGTCTTCCACTGAGATGCCGTTG
>JBDHHM010000105.1:0-6378 GCA_039589355.1 Gemmatimonadota bacterium
GGCGGCGATCCAGAAGAGGATCGCTGCGATGTAAGTGCTATTACGAAGGGCCGCCGCGGGGTTCAGCTTCTCCATCAACTTCATGGAGAAGATCCCGATGACGCTGGCTATCAAGCCGAACATCACATAGAGGATCGGCAGAGTGATCGCCTCGAGACGCTGGCCGGACATGACCTGTACGGACGTCGCACCGATCGCGATGGTAGCGATTATCGAGCCGACATACGACTCGAAGATGTCGGCGCCCATACCGGCCACGTCGCCGACGTTGTCACCCACGTTATCGGCGATCGTCGCCGGATTGCGAGGATCGTCCTCGGGGATCCCCGCCTCGACCTTGCCAACCAGGTCGGCGCCGACGTCAGCCGCCTTCGTGAGCTCGCGCCCATGGCAAAGCCCGCGATCACTTCGCTAAACATCTTGAAGGACGAGTCGTCGGTCAGGCCGCCCGAGTAGGCGAAGAGAACCACGCCGATGCCCAGCAGGCCCAGGCTGCCCACCGACAGGCCCATCACCGCGCCGCCGTTGAATGCGATGCGCAGCGCCTTGCCCTGGCCTCCATCGCGCGCCGCTTCCGAGGTGCGAACATTGGCCTCCGTCGCCGCGTTCATGCCGAAGAACCCGGCCAGCAGCGAGCAAAGAGCGCCACCGATGTATGCTGCGGACGTAGCAAGCGAGCCGAGCGCCACGTACAACAGGAACGCCACGACGATGATGAACGGGATGAGCACCGAGTACTCGCGCTTCAGGAATGTCCTGGCGCCCTCCCGGATCTGCGATCCCAGCTCGGCCATCAGTTCATTACCGACGGGCTGTCGTTTCAGGTAAACATAGATGAGCGCGGCAACCACCAACCCTAAGAGCCCCAGGGGCGCCGAAAAAGTCACCGCAACGTTCGTCATTAGCCCTCCTCAGGTTTTTCCTGTCAACATCCAACACCCGCTATCCGCGCTCGAGGCAATGGAATTTGGTCTCGATAGTTGACGCTTGAGAAACACTGATGGTTGGGTGTCGGGTGTTGCCTATTCATCATCGCTCGGAAGCGCATTAAACCGATTCATCGCCGCCTCCACTCCCTCACGCGCCCAAAGCTCCACGCCTTCAGTCAAACGCGGAAGGACCTCCAGAACGGCGTCCTCGTCTTTCGGGTCGTCGAACTCGGAGAGGACCCAATCGGCCAGCTCGACGCCATCCGGCGGAGCACCGACTCCAATCCTCAGGCGTGCATACTCCCGAGTGCCGAGCACGTCCTCGATGGACTGGAGCCCGTTGTGACTACCCGCCGAGCCCCGCGCACGAAAGCGTGGTCGTCCGGGCTCGAGCGCCACGTCGTCCACGGCGATCAGCATGTCGTGCTCGAGGTCGAGAGGTACGTTCTCAAGCAGTGCGCGCACTGCTATCCCGCTCCGGTTCATGTAGGTCAGCGGCTTGATCAACCAGACCTCGCCGACCTCCGACAGCTCGGCCCTGGACCGGAGCCAAAGATCCTCTTCTTGAAACGGAGTTGCGGACCAGCAGCGCTTGAGCAGATCCACGAGCCACCAGCCAACATTGTGGCGCGTGGCATCGTACCGGGCTCCCGGGTTGCCCAGTCCGATCACGGCTTTCAGAGTTATTGCCCCTCTTCCGTAGCCTCCTCCTCGGCAGGCTTGCCACGACCGACCAACTCGGGCTCGGCCTCTCCTTCGACGACACCCTCCGCCTCCACCTCCTCGGCAACCTCTTCCTCGACACGGACGGCCGGCGGCACGACCGATGCGATCGTGGCCGCGGGGTCGGTCAGTATCTCGACGTCCTCCGGTACTTCCAGGTCGGCGACCGTGACGCTGTCGCCGATGTCCATTTCGGAGATTTCGAGGTCCAGCGCCTCGGGGATCTTCGACGGGATGCAGCGGATCTCGACCTCGTGTCGCAGGTGCTCCATAATCCCGCCTTCCTTGACCCCGGGCGAGAGACCCACCAGCCGCACGGGCACCTCGAGCTTCACCCTCTCGCCCTTGCGAACGGACAGGAAGTCGATGTGCAACACTTCGGATCGGTAGGGGTGGACCTGCACCTCGCGGATAAGCACGCTCGACGTGGCACCGTCTTCTAGCTTCAGATCGATGATCGTACTCTCGTGCGAGCCCGACGTGAGCAGCTTCTCGACCTGCTTCCGCTCGACCTGACAGGCCCGAGTCTGCTCTCCGTGGCCGTAGATGACGCCGGGGATGTACCCCTGTCGTCGCAGGGTGCGTGCCGCTCCCTTGCCCGTGTCTGTCCTCGACTTAGCCTGCAATGTCACTCTCGTAGTCATTTGCTGCACACCTTCAGTTGCTCGCGGTTGTTAGTACGTCGGCGCCGGCCTTCAGTCGAATAGGCTACTGACGCTCTCGTTGTCGTGGATGAAGTACATCGCCCGGGCCAGCAGCTTGGCGACCGAGAGGGTGCGGAGCCCAGGCAATCGTTTCTCCTCAGGCAGATGGACCGTGTCCGTGACGGCTACCTCCTTGACCGGCAGCCCCACCAGTCGCTCCACAGCCGACCCGCTCAACAGCGCGTGGGTGGCGCAGATAAAGATGTCTTTGGCGCCGTTCTCCTTCAGCGCTTCCACAGCCCCTACCATGGTGCCGCCGGTATCGATCATGTCGTCGGGGATTAGGCAGTTCTTGCCATCGACATCCCCGACAACGGTAACGACCTCCGAGACATTGGGTGCCGGGCGGCGCTTGTCGATCATCGCTATTTCGCCACGCAGCCGGCGCGCGTATCCGCGCGCCATTTTCGCCGCGCCGACGTCGCTGGCGACAACCACCAGCGGGTCCAGGCTGCGCTTCTCGTAGTGCGCGACGAAGACCGGCATCGCATAGAGGTGGTCGACCGGGATATCGAAGAACGCCTGCAGCTGGTGTTGGTGCAGGTCGATCGACACCACGCGATCCGCTCCCGCCTCCACTATCAGATTGGCCAGCAACTTGGCCCCGATCGCTACTCGAGGCTGGTCCTTACGGTCCTGGCGCCCGTACCCGAAATAGGGCACGACAGCCGTCACGCGCGCTGCCGAGGCGCGTTGTGCTGCGTCGATGAGGAGCAGAAGCTCCATTATGTTCTCAGCCGGCGCCGAAGTCGGTTGCATGATGAAGACGTCGCGCCCGCGTACGTTCTCATCTATCCTGACGAAGATCTCGCCGTCTGCGAACCGATCGATGGTGACGGAGCAGAGCGGGGCCTCGAGCTCGGCGGCGATCTTCTCGGCGAGCGGCCGGTTGGCCGTCCCCGAGAGCAGCATCATCTCGCGGCTTTTCGGATCGATCGACGATGTATCGGTCACAGCCAGAACTCCAGTGAAATAGAAGCTTCGCAAGTTATCCCGGCCCCAATTAGGCGTCAACGGCCATCGGCTTCGGGATGCGTTCCCAGAGCGCCGGGGAGACGAACCGTCGGCCGGGTCCCCGGCCACGCCTTGTCCCGGAGGCGGTCGCTGCTAACATTCCGGTGCCGATGGCACCAATCACCATATTCGTGCTCGGTTTGGTCGCGCTGTACGTGGGCGCCGACCTGATGATCCGCGGAGCATCACGGCTGGCCCGTAAGCTCGGCGTGAACGCACTCGTCATCGGGCTAACGGTCGTGGCCATGGGCACATCGACGCCCGAGCTGCTGGTGGGCGTCGTTGCGGCCGTTCGCCACAGCCCCGATATCGCGATCGGCAACGTCGTCGGGTCGAACATCGCCAACATCGCGTTGATTCTGGGCATCGCCGCCTTGATTCGCCCCATCCGCGTCCAGATGCGGCTCCTCGTCAGGGAGGTGCCGCTGATGATCTTCGCCGCCCTAGCCTTCTACGTGTTCGCCCTGGACGGCGAGATCTCGCGCGGGGACGGGTTGACGCTGCTGGCCGGCTTCGTCGCCTACACGCTGTACCTGCTGGAGGGCGCGCGCCGCGAGTCTCCGGCGATCGAGGTCGAATACCAGAAGTTCGTACCTGCGGGCGGAACGCTACACACCCATATCCTGCTCACCGTGGTCGGCCTCGGAACGCTGCTGGCAGGCGCCCATCTGGTGGTGAGTGGCGCCGCGCAGGTGGCTCGCATGATCGGCATCTCCGAGCTCGCCATCGGACTGACCGTCGTGGCACTCGGGACCAGCCTGCCCGAGCTCGCCACCGCCGTGGCCGCCTCGATTCAGGACGAGGGGGATATCCTGGTGGGGAACGTGGTGGGCTCCAACGTCTTCAACATGCTGGCCGTGCTCGGCTGCGCTTCGCTGGCTCAACCGCTTGGTGTGGTGGAATCGGTTATTCGGGTCGAGGCGCCAGTTATGCTGGCGGTGAGCATCCTCGTCTTGCCCTTCGTTTGGACCACGCTCCGGCTAACACGATTGGAAGGCGGAATCCTGTTGGCAGCCTATGCAGCCTTCGTGGTGCTTCTGGCCCTGCCATCCTAAGACGCGAGGCCCGCAGAGTGCGGGCCCCGTAGTACCTATCAGCCGCCGTACCCGCGGCCCTCATCGCTGGTGCTCGTGGCTCTCTGATTGGCTCCCGTGAGCGCCGTGAGTCATATCCGTGCCCGCGGCGCGCATCTCCGCCGTCCGCTGCGTCTTGTCCATGTTCGCCACGTAAAGCGGATCACCGGGATCGAGTGTCGGCCACCCCGCCCCCGGCTTGAAGATCCCGCCCAAGACGCCCATACCGCCGCCGGGGAGCGTTTCGCCTGTCGGGTTGTCGTAGATCACAGTCAGGCGGTAGGTGTGCTCCGGGTCGAGTCCGATTCCGCCCTTCCACCAGAACTTGCCCACCGGCACGCTCACGATATGCCCGTCGCCATCCAACTCCGGTCTCGTCTCCCACAGCACCTTGCCCTCGGTGACGTCCTCGAACCTCAGGACTGTCGCGTAGTCGTGCAGGTGGCCGCCGGCGCCGAGCAGGCGGCCGGGAATCGCCGGACTGCCCTCCCAAGCACGTTCGGTCCGCCCGGGCGGCAGGTCGAACTCCTTCGCGCCAACGTGACCCATGACGTCGATGTAGACCGGCTGAACGCCGACCGGAAAGACCCATCCCCTCGTGCGGTACTTCAGCCTGACGCGCAGTCGTGCGCCCGGATATGAAGCCTCGGTCGGGTTGTGAAACATGGCGCTGACCACCAATCGCTGCCCGGCCTCCACGGGGACACCGAGCACGCGCGGCACCGAGGCGGGCTGCGTTTCGCTGCCCGCGGCGAAGAGTCTCCGGGCAACAGGACTGAACAGCTCGCGGCTGGCCGGATCGATCAGGTTGACGTGATGAAGCACCCGCTGCGTCATCGGTCTGCCGCCGGCGTCCACCATCTCCACCTCAAAGCCCATCAGGTAAGCGTTTATCGGAACAGTGGCGTCGAGTAGGGGCGGCTGCTTCACCATGTGATGCCCAGCGCCTGCCGGCAGATCGACGGGGCCCACTATGAATACGAGCTCCTCGGCTTCTGCGTCGTTGATCACCTGGAGCCAGTCCCTCGTGTCCTGCGCCGCAGTCGGGACGGCGGCAGCCAGGAACACGAGCGCGATAACGGAATAACCGATCGGAGAGCACCTGTACATCGGTTCTCTATCTCCCTGTCAAAGATCAAATCCGAGTCGCCTATCGGGCGACCTTCCCGTCACCTTCGGGGCTACCTGCGGGCAGCACGCCGGCGCCGGAACAGTGCGCACCCTCTCCCGACCGCCCTAACCGGCCACCAGTAAAGACGTTACGTCCAGGAGGCCCCAGAAGCACGCTCCCTGCCCTCCCTTACAACCGAAGGACAGGGCAAGGAAGTTTCCGCATGAAGCCAGGAGACCTCACGGACGCGCCGCCGACTTTCGTTGAAGCAGCTACACAGGCCGGGGCCGCCGACTTCGATCGTAAGCACGACCGGCTTGCTCGGGAGGCGCTGCTCGCCGCCCTGAATCGGGCTTCCGAGCATGGAGTTGATTGGCCCGGATGGGGTCGAACCATAGCGTCGCGACCCCCCCAAGTGCAGCAAAGCGTTATTGCCTTGTTCCGTCCAGCTATCTCATCGGCGACCAGTCCGGCTGGTCGTCGTACGCTGGGTCGTCGGTCAAGGCTGTGGGGTTGGAGCCATCAGCATCCATGACGTAGATGTCCAAGTTCCCGAGGACATCGCTGTAGAGATTGAAGGCGATCCTGGCCCCGTCGGGCGACCAAGCAGGTTCCCAGTTGTTTGCCCCCGCATCGTTGGTCAGGTTCGTCTGATTAGAGCCGTCGGCGGCCATGACATACACCTCATAATTCAAGTCCCGATAGCTGTCGAAGACGATCTGGGAGCCGTCCGGTGACCAGTCAGGATTCAACTCCTGGGTTGTGTTGTCGGTCAAGCTTATCTGGTTGGAGCCATCCGGGTCCATGACGTAGATGTCGTAATC
>JBDHHM010000106.1:0-7044 GCA_039589355.1 Gemmatimonadota bacterium
AGGGATCGGCCAGGCGGTTAACGCCGAGCGGGGTGTCAGAGTGGCGCACGAAGCCGCTCTCGACAGGGCAACCGAGCTGGGCCATCAAGAGGCGATCGAGTCGCTGTCAGGGATACAGACCGATCCCGTCGACTGGGATCAGATGGGCACGCTCTTCTACTGGCTCGAGGAATTCGGCTACGGTGACCTTCACGACACGTCGCAGTACCCCGCGCTGGTCGACACGCTGAGGGCAGCCACGGAGTACACGCCGGCGAATATCGCCAACGACGACAACTGGCGGACACTTTACGCCTCGTCGCCGCTCCTCTCGGACCAGACTTGGCTGTACACACTGGACATGATCGACCAGGTGCCCGCGTTCGAGATTCCCGTGTACTTCCTCGCCGGGAGGCTCGATTACAAGACCCCCGCCGTCCTGGTAGAGGAATATCTGGCCGCGCTCGAGGCGCCAGCCAAGGGGATCGTCTTCTTCGAGAGCTCAGCCCACATGCCGAACATCGAGGAGAGGGAAGCCTTTCACAGCGCGCTGATCAACGCCGTCCTTTCCGGGACCCCTGAGTAGCGCAGACGCTCCCACGGCCGACCGCCGCCAGAGCAAACTGAGAACGAAACCAGCCATCGCTGCCGGTCGAAGTGTGGAGGCCTAGACACCTGAGGCGAATCCCGGGGGCGATGTACTGGCTCGGCGTGTCGAACAGCGAGGCCGGCACCTCCGGCATGCCACACAGTCCCAACTTCGTGGCCGATGAGGAGTCTATCTTCGTCGGCGCGAAGGCGATGGCGGCGGTACTCCTAGACAATCTCCAGAAGCACTGACCCCGGCACACCGGGCACCCTGACCGGTCCGGCAGCGGCGGATCGGGCGAATCGGCCGCCCCCGCCGGTCAAAGTGCAGGGCCTACCTACGTAACCTCAAGTCCGTTAGGCGGTTAGGCGGATCACCGGCCATGGCATGCCTCCTGCCACCTGCCCAGCCGACGTACCGGGCAGAAGTCGCCAGACAACAGATATGTGAGAGACCCGCAGTGGCCGAAAGCTATCGCGTACCCAAGCACCCGGTTCCTATCAAGCTCCGACTCGCCTGGCAAGAGCCCAAGGAGCTGTCGCTCTACGTAGCTAAGCACGCGGCGCGGCATACCGGCGCGGAGTATCCCTCCGACCTGTTGAACGGTGGCGACCGCTTCCTCCCCGCCCTGGACGAGGAGGGACGCTACCTGGTCTTCCAGCGGTCGCAGGTGATGGTCCTGTCGGTGAGCGCCGAGTACGAAAAGGACTTGACGGATCTGAAGGACGCCGGCGAGGAGGCAGTTACCACACTCGACATAGAGTTGATCCTCGAGGATGGCACGCGAGTACAGGGCGCGGTTTCCTACTGGCGGCCACAGGGGCAACGCAGATTCCAGGACTACTTGAACAGCGCTGAGGAATTCATACCGGTCCGCGAAGGAGACACGATCCACCTTGTGAATCGAGAACGGATCGTCTTCGCTTCCACAGACTGACCCCAGAACACGAGCTATGGCCCAAATCGACAAGTTCATCGACGCCTTGCACAAGTTCCGTGCAGATCATCTCGAGGTGACACCGGGGATCCCGGTGATGCTGGGCGTGGACGGCGTGCGCCGCGCCGCCACCACCCAAACCGTGACCTCGGAGCAGGTCGACCGGCTATTGAAAGAGATCATGCCGACCGGCCCGAACGTTCTGACCGACGTTGCCGGTGGCCAACAGTTCACGTACGGCGCACCCTCCGGTGCCGTGAACGTGCTCGTCTCACGCGCCAATGGCTCGGTTCGGGTTCTCCTCAGCCCGACGAACGTTGGCGTCGTCGCAGCAGCCCTCGAGGAGAATGGGGACGCAGACGACGCCCCGGTCACCGAAGAGCAACTCGACAGAGCCAAGGATGCCAAAGTCATTATCGACCAGTTGTTCGAGAAGATGGTAGAGGCAGGCTGCTCAGATCTCCACATCTCGACCGGCTCGCCGCCGCTGTTCAGACAAAACGGCGATATCGTCAACCTCGGCCACGAAGAGATTCTGGCCGCCGACGAGGTGCACGAGATCCTGCTCTCGATTACTCCTCCTCACAAGCAGGAAGAGTTCGACCGGATGCATGACGTCGATTACGCGTACGAGATAGCCGACCTGGCTCGCTTCCGCTGTAACCTGTTCGCGGACCGCAAAGGCATGGGCGGGGTCTTCCGAGTTATCCCAGCGCACATCAGGACGGTGGAAGAGCTGGGGCTGTGGAAAGAGGTCATCGATCTTTGCAGCCTGAACAAGGGATTGGTACTCGTCACCGGTCCTACCGGCTCGGGCAAGTCGACAACGCTGGCGGCGATGATCGACTACATCAACCGCAACCGCACCGACCACGTGATCACCGTCGAGGACCCCATCGAGTTCGTCCACCCGAACAAGAGATGCCTGATCAATCAGCGTGAGATCGGCGTTCACACCCAGAGCTTCAAGGTCGCTCTGCGGGCGGCGCTCCGTGAGGATCCCGACGTCGTACTCGTCGGCGAGATGCGGGACCTGGAAACCGTAGCAATTGCCATCGAGACGGCCGAGACGGGCCACCTCGTCTTCGGTACGCTGCATACGAACACCGCCGGCTCTACGGTCGACCGCATCATCGACCAGTTCCCGGCCGAGCAGCAGTCACAGATCCGCACCATGCTGGCCGAGAGCCTGAAAGGCGTCCTCTCCCAGACGTTGGTCAGGGCCAAGAGCGGCGGCCGCGTCGCCGCCCTGGAGTTTCTCAGGGTGACGCCGGCGGTCTCGAACCTGATCCGCGAGGGCAAAACCTACCAGGTCCCATCGGTGATCCAGACCGGTAAGTCGCTGGGCATGCGCTCGCTCAACGATTCGTTGCTCGAACTCGTTAAGAGTGGGACAGTCGAGCCCGAGGATGCCTACTGGAAGGCCGTCGACAAAGACGACTTGAAGGCCGCCTTCGGCCGCCACAACATCCAGTTATCGGTCGGTTGAATACGAGCGGATGACGCGCAGGGTCGGCCGGACCATCCGCAGGCACCCTGCCCGGGTTTCCAGCCTGCAGCGCCAATGACCCTGCGTGTCCGCCCCGCATCAATTGGACACCCGACATTCTGTTACACGCTGGTGCTCGCATCCTCCAATAGCACGCCCCATCTTACACCACATGACCGACGAGCCCGATCGCCTGAGGGCTGCCCTCGCCGATCGGTATTCTATCGAGCGCGAGCTCGGTAGCGGCGGGATGGCCACTGTTTTTCTCGCTCGGGACCTCAAGCACGAGCGCTCGGTCGCCGTGAAGGTTCTGCGCCCCGAGCTCGCGGCGGTGCTCGGGGCCGAGCGGTTCCTGCGCGAGATCAGGATCGCCGCTAACCTCAGTCACCCGCACATCCTGCCGCTTCACGACTCCGGCCAGGCCGAGGGCTTCCTCTATTACGTCATGCCCTACATCGAGGGCGAGTCGCTGCGCGAGAAGCTCGACCGCGAGAAGCAGCTCTCCCTGGACGAAGCGCTCGAGATCACTGGGCAGGTCGCCTCCGCCCTCGACTACGCGGACCGGCAAGGCATCGTCCATCGCGACATCAAGCCGGAGAACGTCCTGCTGCACGAGGGCGAGGCGATGGTGGCTGACTTCGGCATCGCGCTGGCGGTGCGAGCGGCGGGCGGCGAGCGACTGACGGAGACGGGGCTGTCGCTGGGTACGCCTCAGTACATGAGCCCGGAGCAGGCGACGGGCGACATGCCGCTCGATGCGCGGAGCGATGTCTATTCGCTAGCCAGCGTGCTGTATGAGATGCTGGCGGGCGAGCCGCCCTACACGGGTCCGACGGTCCAGGCGATCCTGGCGAAACTGGTGATGGAGCCGGCGCGCGACCTGCGCGCGGTCCGCGACACGGTGCCCGACGCCGTGGCCTTGGCGGTGACGAAAGCGCTGGCGAAGCTCCCGGCCGACCGCCACACCGGCGCATCTCAGTTCGCCGAAGCGTTGACCAGCCCGAGCGCCGCCGTGACGCTGGCCGAGGACCGAACCGCACGCACCTCTGGTGAGCCCGCGCAGCGGCCGCGCCGGCCGCGGGCACTAGCAGACTGGCGGATTGCAGGCGGTTGGCTGGTCGCGTCCCTCGCAGTGATCGCCGCACTCTGGGGGTGGCTGCGGCCAACGCCCGAGCCTCAACTGGCCCGCTTCGTCGTGGCGCTCCCCTCCGACCAGGGCATGTTCGCGGACCATGCCGGAACGACCGTCGCCGTTTCGCCGGACGGCGCACGCTTCGTGTACGTCGGCGACTGTAGGGGTGAGCGTTGCCTGTTCGTTCGAGAGATCGGCGAGTTCGAGGCCAGACCGTTGCCAGGAACGGAGAACGCTCGCGGCCCCTTCTTCTCACCCGATGGCCGGTGGGTCGGGTTCACCTCTGAAGACAATCTCAAGAAGGTCGCGCTGGCGGGAGGCTCGCCGCTAACGATCACCAAGGCCCCGTCGCTACGTGGAGCGACATGGACCGTCGATGATGTCATCGTGTTCGCTCCGACCATAGAATCCGCTCTCTGGAAGGTCCGGGCCGCTGGGGGGTTGGCGGAACAGATCACTCAGATCGATGCCGGCGAGAATGAGATCGCCCACCGCTGGCCGGAAGCGCTGCCCGGCGGAAAGGCCGTCCTCTTCACCATCTTCAGGAAGTCAAACCTCGACCCGAGCATAGCCGTGCTCTCGCTCGAGACGGGCGAGCTCGAGCCACTGCTGGAGGGCGCGACCCACGCCCGCTACGCGAAGACCGGGCACCTGCTCTGCGGCACGGCGGAGGGCGCCCTGCTAGCGGTGCCGTTCGACCTGACAAGACTCCAGGTCACGGGACCGCCTGTCTCGATCCTCGATGACCTGGCGGTCAGGGGGGCCGTGAGTGGTGGCGCTGAGTTCTCGGTCTCCGATGACGGAACCCTGGTTTACCTCTCCGGCGCTCCCGGGGGAAGTAATCTTGTGCTGGTGGACCGCCAGGGGGTGCAGCAGCTCCTGTTCGAAGGAGTTTTCGTGCCGTTGTCCCCGCGCTTCTCACCCGACGGCCGAAGAATTGCCTTGACGACTCAGGAGGCCGGCACACAAGACGTCTATATATTCGATTTGAGTTCCCGAACGCGCTCGCGGCTGACCTTCGAGGGCGAGAACCTCTACCCGGTGTGGTCACCGGACGGCGAACGCGTGCTGTTCTCTTCAGAGCGGACCGGAACCCAGGGGCGCGACCTGCTCTGGAGATCGGCGGACGGTAGCGGAGAGGCGCAGCCGTTGCTCTCGCTCGAAGGTGAGCAATGGGAGGGTCTCCTTTCACCCGACGGGAGCTGGCTGGTCTACCGGGAGGTAGGTGAGGAGACCGGCCGGGACATACTCGTGGTTCACCTGGACGATGAGCGCAATCCGCGACCCCTCGTCCGAACGCCGTTCAACGAGAGAGCGATTGCCCTCTCACCGAATGGGCGCTGGCTCGCCTACGTGTCGGATGAGTCGGGCGACGATGAGGTCTACGTGCGCCCCTTCCCCGAGGCGGGTGGGCGCTGGATGATCTCTTCCGGCGGTGGCCGAGAACCGGTCTGGTCGCCTGACGGCCGCGAGATCTTCTACCGCAGCGGTGCGAGGTTCATCTCGGTTGCCGTAGAAACGGAACCGGCCTTCAGCATCGGGACTCGAGAGGTCTTGTTCGAACCGCCGTTACGGTCGTACCCGAACAGAGCCGCCTACGACATCCACCCCGACGGTGACCGGTTCGTTATGACAACCAGCGGCGAGGGATCGACTAGCTTGGTCGTCGTCCTCAACTGGTTCGAGGAGTTGCGGCGTCGTATGGACTAGCGCCCAGCAACCGCTTCCCACCCTGAACTCAATCACTCAACTTCGCTCAACAACCGCTCGAGCTGCGATTCGAGTTCCCCCGTGCCGGCATCATCAATCTCGAGCGGTAGACCGAGATACGCTGCTATGCCCTTGGCTTTCCGCAACAGATCGGGATCGGGGGCCTGGCGCAGGAAAGTCACCGAGGTGAAGCCGGCGAAGAGCTTCGCCTTGAGCGATGCAGTGCGGCCGAGCCCCATCTCGCTGACCACGACCTCCTCCCAATTCCGAACCAGGAAAAGATCTCGTAGCAGTGCTCCCCGGCCGGCCGCTCCGCCCGATGGCGTTCCAGCACCCGGTCGAGCTCGCCGGCGGTGCCGCAATCGCCGTAGACCACGATCACCTTTCTATAATGATCGCGAATCCGCTCGAGATGCTCATCGACCGCGGCGACGATACTCGCCGGCCGCATGTGGTAGGCCGCCGGAACCCCGTACAGGTCGGCCTGCCAGCCTCGCTCGGCGAGTACGCGGCGCACGTCGGCAGCCAGCGCGCCACAGACCACAAGCGCGACCGGCGCGGGCCGGGACGCCGGCATCACGGAATACCCTCGAGATCGGGGAACGTCATCGAGGCCATGAAGGTGTCGTTGAAGTCCGGGTGCGCGGACAGCTCCACGTACTCGGTGTGGAACGGTATCTGGAAGGCGACCCCTCGCTCTCTGAACGAGATCAACGCCGCCTTGGCTCCTTCGATGGCGGCATTGCCGACGCTCCGCACGGCGCTATCGGAGACCGGCGGCACGAGCCCCAGCGTGCCGGCGCTTCCCGGATCGAGGGCCGCACCGAACGAGCCGGCGAGGTAGACATCGGCGAGCTCGTGCGGCTCGACGCCTTCGTGGTCCAAGACGATACAAACTGCGGCGGCCACTGCGGCGATCGCGGATTGCAGCTCGCGGATGTCGCGTTGGCCGATGTATATGCCGTCGGCCAATCGGAAGGCCCGCGCGCCATCGATCTCCTCGAGGCGGTCGATCAGCGTCCTACCAGCCAGCTGATCAGCGGAGTCGAGGCGGCCACTCCGGTCGAGCAGCCCGGCGCGGCGCAGTTCGGCGACGGCGTCGACCAGACCGGAGCCGCAGACGCCCCTGGGCGCCCCATCACCGATCACCTCCAGCTCGATCTCGGGACTGAGCTTCACGCGGGCTATAGCTCCCTCGACGGCGGGCA
>JBDHHM010000107.1:0-6309 GCA_039589355.1 Gemmatimonadota bacterium
TGGGTGCCGGCTCTCTCCAGCGTCGCCTGGCCGCCGAGGCTGAAGGTTCGCACGTTGTATCCGGTGCGGCCGAACGGCCTCTCGGGCATTGGAGTCTGAGCGTTGGCCCCTGCACCGAGCGCGCTCTCGCAGCCGAGAGCGAAGGCAGCGGCACCGCCCGCTCCCACTTTCACGAAGTCCCGGCGGGTGAGCTTACGTTTCGCCATTACGGCCTCCCGGGTCGTAAGGGTATGAGTTGGAGTAGGATAGCAGCTCCATCGAAAGCAATGAGGACGCCTCCTTGTCGGGGAATCGGCCTGTGGAAGGCCTCTGGGGCTTGGAGGCTGGAGCGATTCCCCGCACTCGCTCGGCAGCGCGCGCCGTACATCCAGCCGCGCGGGTAAATGCTTGTACCGCTTGCGTCCGCCGAGCGAGGCGTGCATCCTGGTCATCCTGGCGGCAACTCACGGCCCACGACAACCGACGATGGAGGCCGGCGCTTCGATGGCGGACGATACGCGGGAACGCTTACGCGACGCTCTGATGGAGGGATTCCGCAACCGGGGGGGCTACTGGAACGTCACGCCCGTCCCGCCGGGTACGGGTGACGCGCCGCCCGACCGCTGGCTGCTCCGGATCCACTCGCGTCCGATAGCTAAGGCCGAGTTGCGGGCCGATATCGCGGAGGCCTTCCTCAACGATCCCACGGATGCCGAGGCTGCAGCGGCCTGGGAACAGGAAGTGCAAGCGATTTTCGAGTACGCGAAAAGTACCGACGAGCTTCTCTGACCGGGCGAAAAACTTTGCAGTAAAAGGATAGGGAATTCCGGTCAAAGGGCCGCTCCTGCGCTACGGCCCCGTCGCTTTAACCCCTTACAGCACAGCTAGTTATACGATGACAGCCGGCGACGAGTACCCTCGGCTCACCTCTTGCATCCTCCGCTGGTGAGTGCCCAAGACTCGAATCCGGAACGGAGGCGTGTTGGCAATGTCGAAGGTCCAAGAGCGGTTCCCGCCGGATGCCGCTGGGACGGTATCCCCGCATGGGCCGGCGAGCGTTACGGTAATCACGACGGATGAGACGCTTCTGCCGGCGCTGTCGGCGGTTCTCCAGGCAGGCCGTTACCGGCTCGAGCAGCGAACGCGGCCCGAACCGCTGGGTCGCTTCCTAGGCGACCGGCGTAGCGACGCCGTCTTGCTCGACCTCAGGTGGCTGCCGGTAAGCACTCGGATCGCGATTGGCAGACAGCTTCGTGAGGTACGTCGACGACCGACGACGCCGCTGATTGGCATCTGCGATGACCGTCTCTCCCTCGAAGGGCGCACGACGGCATTGGCTGACGGTTTCTGGGATGTCCTCGAATTGCCGGGCCAGGCGGCGGAGCTCGCGGCGAAGCTGGGCACCTGGATCTGGCTGAAGCGGGATGTGGATGGGATTCAGTCGGGCATGCTGCTGGACATCAAGACCGGGCACTATACGGCGTTGGGGATCAAGCGCCGGCTCAGGGAGCTTGTCGCGCTGGCGCGGCGCATGAGCGACCCGCTGTCCTGCATCGTGTTCGGTGTCGATCTGTCGCCCGACGAGGTGAGGATGCCCACCGACACGCTTTACGATCTGGAGTTGAAGTTTTCGCTAGCGCTCCATCACGGGACGCGCAACTCGGACGTGGTGGGACACCTCGAATTTCTGAAGTTCATGGTGCTGGCGCCGCACACACCGGCGGCCGGCGGCCTGCGTTTGGCGGAAAGGTTCACCTCGCTATCGCTATCGAAGCGCGTTGACGGCGAGTTCCCTGTAACGTTGAGTGCCGGCATTGCCGGGATCGAAGGCAAGAACGGGCAAGTCCAAGCTTGCCCCGATCTGCTGCTGGCGGCAGCGAGCCGGGCGTTGAATACGGCGCGCGCCGCTGGGACGGCCCAGGTAGCCGCTGCCTGGGGAGTAACGTGACCGAGATATGGAGTTAGTAGCATGGCGGGAGAGAAGTCGAAGGCCGAACAGAAACGGTTGCGCGAGCTCGCGCGCCAAACGCTCGAAGCCTACCGCGAATTGAACGCTGCCGCAGCAGAGTCGGCGTTCGTGCGCAGCGATGGTCCCAACGGTGAGAGCATGGCCCGCGCGGGCGAATTGCTCGAGTCCGTAATAGCCGAGCTTCGAGGAACGGCAAAGCTGCCCGGCTAGCCGGGCCGTGCCCGACCCCTGACATCCGCCGAGCGATCCTGCTAGGTTCCCTCCATCACTCCGCAGCCCGGCTCACTCGACTTTGGTGGGGGAAGGGTGAACGAACGAAGCTGGACCAAGACCGCGACACTCACCGCCCTAATCGTGCTCTGTCTATCAGAGCCTGCGGCAGCACAGCTCCCATTCGACATCGATCAGGAAGATCTGCAGGCGGTCGACACCACCGCGATGCGCTGGTCGAACGTGCGGACGCACACCGGTGGGGTCGAGGGTGAGCTCAGCTACCGCGTTCTGGAGGTGAGCGATGGCGAGTGCAAGGCGGCCGCCTTACTCGGTGGCATTCGGCTGCGCAACCTCTATCGGCGCGAGCATGAGAGAGAGCCCGTCACCCTGCAATTGACTGTCCGCTGTCCCGCCTACCGTGCGGTCCTAGGTTATGACGGCGTCGTGGCCCGCCTCGAACTGCGCGACGTCGCCACCGGAGAGCTCGTCTATCAGGGGCGCAGGCGCGGCTTTCCCTAGAGCTTTCCCGCAACTAGGAGGCCGTAGCTGATCGCGCCGCTGTCGTAGGCCTCGGCGATGGTGGGGAAGCCATCGACAAAGCGGCGGGCGGCGCGGTTGAGCAGCATCCGCTTGAGCGGTGCCAGCCAGGGTCGACCGACGCGCGCGCTCAGCACGTCCCAAGTCTTCCGGACCTTAGAGCTCAGGTCCTCGACGCAGCGAACCTCCAGGCCCGCCTCCTCACACCAGACACCGTACTCGTCGGCCGACGCCAGGGAGGGGCAAAGAAACGCCTCGCAGACGTTCTGCACCAACGGCTCATCGGCAGGCGTGCCGGGGCCGCGTTGCCAGGTGCAGAGGGCGAAGCGACCGCCGGGGCGCAGGATCCTCGCAGTCTCCAGCACGAAGCGTCGCTTGTCGTCCAGGTGCTCGATGCACTCGACCACCCAGACGACGTCGAAGGCTGCACTGCGGATCGGTGGGGCGGCGGCGTCGGCACGAACGATATCGATCCGCGACGCCTGGCCACGCCGCAGATTGTATCGTCTTGCCAGCCGAGCCTGCGCGATGCTGATCGTCACACCTGTGACCCGGCAAGCGAATTTGCTCGAGAGCCAGCGAGCAGAAGCCCCGTAACCGCAGCCTATATCCAGGACGCGCTCGCCGCGACGGATTCGAGCGCGCTCGGCCAGATGCTCGACGAGATGCTCCTGGGCGATGCGGGGTGACTCGTCGTCGGCCAGCCAGAGGCCGTGGTGGATATGCTCGCCCCAGAAGGTGCGGTAGAGGAGAGCCAGGGAGTCGTAGTGTCGCGCGATCGCACCGCTCAGCGACGGCCCGGCGGCAGTCCTACTCGCCAACCGCCTCGCCGAACCGCGGTAGCTTGATCCGCTCGGTCAGCGCCTGCCGACCGAGGACGAGGAAGTGATGGTTCCGGCTGTCCACCAGCCCCAGACGCTTGAACTCGGCCAGCACGGTCGTGACCGTTTCCCGCGTCGACCCGATCAGGTCGGCCATCTCTTGGTGCGTGAACCAGTAGGGTACCTCTATGCCGCGCTCGGTCTCGGACCCGTAGCGATCGGCCAGCCAGATGATCGTGCCGGCGAGCCTAGACGGCACGTCGAGGAAGGCGAGCATCTTGATCCGCTCGTCCACGTGGGTCATGACCTCGGCGGAGTAGCGGAGCAAAGCGCGGGTAAGCCCGGGGTCGCGGGCGAGCAGGTCCCGCAGCGCTTCGGCGTCGATCGAGAGCAATTCGCTGCCCTCAGCGGCGGTGGCCGACAGAACCCGGTAGGGCATACCGGCCAACGCTTCCAACCCGAACAGCTCGCCTTCGGCGGAGAAGCTGACCGTGATGTCTCGGCCTTCCCAATCGCGGTCGCGCAGTCGGGCGCGGCCCCGGACCACCACGTACAGAGTGTCGGCGGGCTGGCCCAGCTCGTAGACACCCTCGTTCTTGCGGTAATTGCGCACTGAGCCGATTGCCCGCAACGCATCCACCTGCGAAGCGGAGAGGCTCCTAAGAACCGCCATCGGCCGCTGCCCGAATCGCATAGCCGACTCCTTCTCCAGGATAGTCTGTGAAACGGCGCTCTTACCCTAGCGCCGGCCGCACTCGTTGGCAATGGGGACAGTAGGGTCTCCTACAATATAAGGAAGGCAGGCGTGCGCAAACCAGTCGTGCGTAAGGTTGGGAGTTGGGGATTCGGGGATTCGGGGATTCGGGGAGGTAGGGAAGCCCAGAAGCTACTGTTCAGCCTCTCCGGATTTCCCCGAATCCCCGAATCCCCGAATCCCACGGGTGAACCTTTTCCTTCGTTCCGGCGTTGCAGGGAGGGCAGTCGCCGGCTAAATAGAGAGCGATAGCCCTGACCCCAACCATCTGAGATGGCCGATGGGAGAAGAAGCGAGCGAGAAGCAGAAGGAGTTCGAGAGTGAGGCGTTGGTCCATTTGGACACACTGTACAACGTAGCGCTGCGTTTCACCGGGAATGCCTCCGACGCCGAGGACCTCGTCCAGGACACTGTGACGAAGGCGTATCGGGCCTGGGACAAGTACGAGCCCGGTACTAATTGTCGTGCCTGGCTCGTGACTATCATGCGGAACACGTTCATCAACCAGTTCCGCCGCCGCAGCAAGCAACCGAGCCCGGTACAGTTCGACGCGGTCGAGGACACATCGGTCTTCGAGCAGGCTCAGGATCGGGATCCGGAAGGGTCTTTCTTCCGTTTCATCGTCGACGACGAGGTGAAGCAGGCGATCCAGGAGCTGCCGGAGGAATTCCGGATCCCGGTCGTGTTGAGCGACGTCGAGGGATTGAGCTATGCTGAGATCGCCGAGATCCTCGATCTGCCGGTTGGCACGGTGAAGTCGCGTCTCTTCCGCGGCCGGCGCCGGCTGCAGCAGCGCCTTTACGAGTACGCGATGGAGATGGGTTACATCAGATGACGGGGTTCATCAGGGATTTCATGGAGAAGATGATGCCGCAACCCGGCGGCATCGATTGCGGTGGCGTCATGGCGCAGCTGTACGAGTATCTGGACGGGGAGCTCGACGACCCGGCGACGATGGAGAAGATCCGGGTGCACCTCGAGAAGTGCCGGAGGTGCTATCCCCGCTACAACTTCGAGAAGGCTTTCCTGCACTTCGTCTCCGACCAGGGTCACACGAGTGCGCCCCCGGAGCTGCGGCGGAAGATCTTCCAGACCCTCCTCGAGGAGGGGGGCCCACACTGAGCCGGGGTCGCTTCGCCTCCCGCAATAAGCGCGCCTTGCAGGCACAAGCCCTCTGAGGGTAAGCTGGTTCGGTGGACATCAGACACGAGAGCGTACCACCGGCAATGAGCGAGAAGAAACGTATCTTTCAGGTTACGATCCGCCTCCTACGACAGGTCCAGCAATACGAGGTGTTCGAGGTCGAAGCCGGCGATCTGCGCGATGCGCTCGTCGCTGCGGCCGAGCGCTTCGGGGACGTGCTTACCGAATCCGCGGACCTGATTGAGATCAGGGCCACGAATCCAGCGGAGTGAGTGGCTCTGGTGAAGCGGTATCCCGCCTTCGACCCACCTGAGTACGTCGATTGGCTGCCCGACCCGGACGTCATGCGGCAGTTCCGGGAGACGATCGAACGTGACTCCGCCAGACGCAACCGCATCGAGCAGCTGACGGCCGACCGGCTGTTGGCTCTCTACGCCGGGATGGTCCGGTTCCGCCTGCACGACATCGCCCTCAAGCGCTGGGTTCGCCAGGGCGTGATCTCGAAAGCGTGGCTCGGAACGGGCGAAGAGGCGACGACAGTGGGCCCAGTACACGCCCTCGACCGCAGCGGCGCGGAGGGGGACGTCGTAGGTCCGATGATCCGCAACGCCGGTGCATGCCACGAGATGGGCATGTCGGTGGCAGACATGTTCCGGGGGTATCTGGCCACGGCCGACTCGCCGAACCACGGGCGCGACCTTCATATCGGCGGCCGCGAGTACGGTGTGATGACGCCTGTCAGCATGGTGGGTAGCCTTGCACCGGTGATCGCCGGATTCGGGCTGGCCTTCCGCCTGCAGGGGTCGAAGCGGCTAGCGCTCACCTGGGTGGGCGATGGCGCGACGAAGACGGGCGAAGTGCACGAGGCGTTCAACCTCGCAACCGTGCAGCGG
>JBDHHM010000108.1:0-6592 GCA_039589355.1 Gemmatimonadota bacterium
ACGACCAGGGCGGCGGCGCCGAGCATGCTACCGGCGCTGGCGATCGTATCGAAGTCGATCTCCGTGTCTGCTGCCTCGGCCGGCAAGAAATTCGAGCTGGCTCCGCCCGGCGCGAAGGCCTTGAGTGCCCTGCCGTCCTTCACTCCGCCGGCCCGCTCGATCAGCTCCGCGACCGTCGTCCCCAAACGGATCTCGAAGACTCCCGGGTTCTCCACGTGACCCGAGACGCCGATGAACTTGAGACCGGAGTGACCCCGGACACCCTGCTCCTTCCACCAGTCGGCGCCGTTCTTCAAGATGACCGGGACCAGGGCGAGCGTCTCCACGTTGTTGATCACCGTGGGAAGACCCCGCAGCCCCCTCTGGCCGGGATAGGGAGGCTTGTTGCGCGGCTCGCCTCGCCGGTCCTCCAGCGCTTCGAGTAGCGCGGTCTCCTCGCCGAGGATGTAACCGCCGGGCGAAACGAAGATCTCGATGTCGAAGTGCTCACCCAGTACGCCGCGCGCCCGCGCGTCATCGAGTGCCAGCTGCATCGCTCTCCGCTCGGGCTCGTACTCGTTGCGCACGTAGATGCACCCTGACTCCGCGCCGCTGACCAGCCCGGCGAGACACATCCCCTCGATCACGAGATGGGGCAGCTCCTCGTGGATCACTCGATCCTTGAACGCGCCTGGCTCGCTCTCGTCTGCGTTGCAGATGACGTACTTGGGTGTGGCTGCCTCCTTACGCACGAGGTCCCATTTGACGCCCGCCGGGAAGCCGGCTCCGCCCATCCCCCGTAACCCCGCCTCCGTCAGCGTCTCGATGATCTCGGCAGCGGCGGCGTCGGCGTCCTCGTGCTGTCGGTAGCCCTCGTAGATCGAGTACTTCTGCCCGCTCTCGCCGCAGTAGTCGATACGCCAGCGACGCGTGTGCACACTGCGCGCCGGTGGCAGTTTCTCGGGCGCGCGTGCGTAGTGCGCCAGCTCCTCCGGGCTGACGCGGCCAACCGGAACGTCGTTCACTAGGGCGGCTGGGGCGAACTCACAGCGACCCAGGCAGGAGACTTCATGGATGGCCACACTGCCGTCCCCACGCAGCAGCTCTCTCACCCTGGAGCAGTAGTCGCGACCCTCCAGCAGATGGCACGAAAGGTCGCGGCACACGGCGACCTCCGTCGTGGCTTGCGGTGAGGTACGGAAATGCGTGTAGAAGGAGACGACCTCCTCGATTCGGTAGAGAGGAACGCGTAGGTGCTCGGCCAGCGCGCCGAGGTCATCCGGGTCGAGATAGCCGCGTTCCTTCTGCAGCCGGTACAGCTCAGCGATAAGTCCCATTGCTCGTGTACCTTTGCGATCAGGGATCAGCTCGGAGCGGCGTCTTGTGCCGCTCCTTCCAGCGGGTCGACTACGGCGACGACTCGCTGACCCGGACTGGGCTCGGGTGGATCCTTCACCGTGAAGATGGTCAGGCTGCCACCCTCGCCGATAAGGAACAAAGGAATCGCATCACGGTAACGTTCCCTGAATGTTTGGAAATTGAAGGCTTCCGTCAAATTCGTCGTCTTGACGTCGGCGCCGGCGTCGAATCGGGCCGTCAGCTGCCAGTAGGTGGTGTCCGGGTCGAAAAGGAAACGGCCTCGCAGATGCTGCGACACGACCTGCTTGGTGGAAGCAGTCAGCTGTTCCGGCGGCAGTTGGTAGACGCCGTTATCGCCGAAGACCTCGCTAAAATGTAGAGCTGTCAGCGAGTTGACCTCGTCGTTCGACGTCAGCGCCAGCAGGCGACCGATACCCTCCAGTTCGATATTGGCGAGCGTCCCCTCGGTCAGGGCGCTGCCGTAGTAGACCGGCAGGCCTGCCATGCGGGCTTCCGCGATGTTCGCGTAGTTCGTGTCCACGAGGCGGACCGGGATCCCCTCGTCCTTCAGCTCTTGAGCTATCTCGCGAGCCCACGGGTGCGCGCCGACGATCAGCACCCCCTGCGGGTCGGTCTGTGCGACGCCTAGCCAGCGGGCCACCGGCGCAGCGGTCAGACCGTAGATGGCCACCGTGCCGATGATCACCATGAAGGTGATCGCCACCAACCGATCGGCCCCCGCATACCCGGCCTCGGCGAGCTCGAGCGCGAAGATCGAGGAGACAGCAGCCGCCACTATCCCTCGGGGCGCGATCCACGATAGAAGAGCGCGTTCCCGCCAGTTGAACTCCGATCTGAAGGACGAGAGCGCAACCGCGGCGGGGCGTACTAGAAGTATGAGTGCTGCGAGAAAGCCCAGCTCCGGTATCCCGATCTGTCTCAGGTCCTCTATCTGCAGGCGCGCCGCCAGCAGGATGAACAGACCCGAGATCAGCAGGACCCGCAGGTTCTCCTTGAACTCGAGTATGTGCCCGATTCCGACGACTTTCTGGTTGGCGACGGCCACGCCCATCAGCGTGGCGGTTAGCAGACCCGATTCGGGCTGGAGTATGTTCGAGACGGCGAAGCTTGCTACGACTACCATGAGGGCCAGCGGACTCTCTAGGAACTCCGGTACCCACTGGCGGTGCATGAGCAACACGAGCAGCCCGGCCCCCAGCGCCGCCAGCACGCCGACGATGGCGATGGTCTTGAGTAGCGCCAGGGCCACTGCCGTCGCAGCAGCATCCACTTCACCTGCCAGCAGCGCCTCGAACACGAGCACTGCGAGGACGGCTCCAATGGGATCGATGAGGATGCCTTCCCACTTCAGTGTCGACCCTATTTGATGCACCGGCCGCACGTGGCGCAGTAACGGCACGATGACCGTCGGGCCGGTCACCACCAGGATCGCGCCGAGCAATACGGCCAGCTGTAGGTCGAGGCCGATTATGTAGTGCGCCGCCGCCGCGCCCAGCACCCACGTCAGCAGCGCGCCCACCGTCACAAGGTTGCGGACCACACGGCCGATTCCACCCAGCTCCTGCAGCCGAAGGCTCATGCCCCCTTCGAACAGGATGATCGCAACCGAGATCGAGACGATGGGGAAGAGCAACTCACCGAAGATCGCATCGGGGTCGAGAAAACCGGTGATCGGGCCGGCCACAAAGCCGAAGATCAGCAGCAAGAGGATCGACGGCAGGTGGATGCGCCACGCCAACCAAACGGCGGCGATCCCCAGCGTGACGATGCTGGCCAGAGCAATCAGTATGTGCTGGCTCAACGGTCCGGCGCTCTCCCTGCTTAATGGGAAAGCTAGCGTACGGCTTCGCTCCGCCGCCCGTCAAGGTGGCCGGCGCGCTGCAGACTGGGCAGTCCACTCCAGCGCGACGGCGCTGTCGTTCTGGCAATGAGAAACGCCGCCGGACTTCCTCGCGGAGTCCGGCGGCGTAACGTTTTCGGGCTTGCTGCGGGGCGGGACTAGTCGTACCAGGGGGCGTCTCGTGTCTTGGGAACGCTGTCCGCCTCCGTCAGCGTGTCCGCTTCGGCCACCGCGCTGTCGGGGCCGGTGTGCTCCGGCGGACCCGCGTAGAGGTCGGGCGGCAGGACCCGCGCGATCTGGGGGTCCTCGAGGAACGGCTGGTAACGCGAGAGGCTCAGCGTGATCCGGTCACCCTCGTCGACCAGCAGGGCGATCTCGGCCACCCGCTTCTTGAACGTCACTAGCGTGGCCCCGGCGGGTGTCACGACGGTGAGCAGTAGTCGATCCTGTTCCAGCTGCTTGGCGGTGACGACCCCGTCGAGCGACTCGCGCCGCCCAGCTATCGAATCCGGCAGGCGGCTGCCCAGGAAAGCCCGGCCCACAAGGGCCAGCACGATGCCGAGGACGAACCCGACCAGAAATGTCGCTAACGTACGCCGATTAGGCATGCCTATCCCTTCCTTCGTAGTTGGCGCCGCGAAGGCGCCGTCCCACATAAGTTCGTCTCAAAGCGTCGGATCCTCAACCGTCAGCGTCCGACTGCCGCGGACCCGCTTGCGCGAATCGTCTTTGCAGACGACGTTCCTGCCACCGAAGCACTCGCTTACAATGCCGGCCCGTTCCGGATCTTCTTCGACGGTGCGGAGTCGGCTGAAACTGAGTCAACGGATCCTCGCCTGCTGTGGCGTTAACTGAGCGAGACATTCGCGGCTGGAGCGCTGATCGCGAATCGCTAGCGTGGCACGCGCTTCCGGTCGCCGACGTACTCCGGCGGCTCGGGGCCGAGACACAAGGGCTGAGCGGTGTCGAGGCCGCGGCGCGATTGGAGCGCTACGGCCCGAACGCCCTGCAGGTTGCACGTCCGATTCCCCCCTGGAAGATCCTCTTAGACCAGCTGAAGAGCCTGGTCGTGCTGCTGCTGTTCGCCGCGGCCGCCGTGGCGCTGGCGATCGGCGATCTCCTGGAAGCGGCTGCGATCCTGGTCGTGCTGGTGATCAACACCGCAGTAGGCTTCTGGACAGAGTGGCGGGCGCGGCTGGCGATGGACGCTTTGCGTCGACTACAGGTGCAGGAGGCGGCGGCGCTGCGTGACGGCCGGGAGCAGCGAGTGGACGCGCGCTTTCTGGTTCCTGGCGACGTGATAGTCCTGGGGCCGGGTGCAGCGATTCCAGCGGACGCGAGGGTGCTGTCGGCTACGGAGCTCGGCATCAACGAGGCGCCGCTGACCGGGGAATCGCTACCGGTGGCCAAGAACCCGGATGCGGTCGTCGAGGAGAACGGGGAAGAGGTACCTCTGGCCGAGCGGGCCTCGATGGTCTACAAGGGCACGCTCGTCACAACCGGCTCGGCGCGGGCCGTTGTAGTCGCTACGGGGACGGCCACCGAAATCGGACATCTCAGCAAGCTCGTCCAGGAGACCGAGAGCGGCGACACGCCGCTTGAGCGCCGTCTCGACTCGCTGGGCCAGCGGCTCGTCTGGTTGACCTTGAGCGTCGCCGCGCTGGTCACCGGGCTGGGTGTAATCCGCGGTGAAGAGCTCTGGCTCATGGTGGAGACGGGTATCGCGCTGGCGATAGCCGCGGTCCCCGAAGGGCTGCCTGTGGTAGCGACGGTCGCCCTGGCCGTTGGGGTGCGGCGCATGGCGCGGCGCCGAGCTCTAGTTCGCCGCCTGCCCGCGGTCGAGACGCTCGGCTCGGCGACGGTGATCTGTACCGACAAGACGGGCACGCTTACCGCCGGCGAGATGACCGTGACGGCCCTCGCGGTAGGAGGGAAGCAGCTGGAGGTAACCGGTGCGGGCTACGAGCCTGTGGGAGAGTTCCGGGCGGACGGCGCGGCGATCAGTCCCACCGAGGTGGCCGGCGCCGAGCTGGCCCTGCGGATCGGTGCGCTCGCCAACCGGGCGACCGTCAGCAGGGGTGATGAAGGTTGGGTGGTGGTGGGCGATCCTACCGAGGCGGCGCTTCTAGTAGTGGCGGAGAAGGCGGGGCTGAGGCGGGAGGATCTGCGGGCCGAGTACCCTGAGGTGGCCGAGTTGCCGTTCTCGAGCGAGCGGCAGCTGATGGCGACCTTCCACCGCTCTCCGGACGGCAGGAGCGTTGTCTGCATCAAGGGTGGGCCGCGCCGCATAGTGGAGGAGTCGAGCGGTGCACTCACCGGTACCGGCGTCGTCCCTCTGGATGATGCAGCCCGTATCGCTCTTCTCGACGACAACCGTGGGCTCGCCGCCCGCGGACTGCGTGTTTTGGCGCTCGCCTACCGTGAGCTCGACGAAGATGAGAGCGCGGGCCCGGAGGCCGTGCACGACCTGGTCTTCGTCGGCTTCGCCGGAATACAGGATCCACCTGCCAAGGGGGTGCGGGAGACCATTGCCCGCTTCCACAACGCAGGCGTCCGCACTGTGATGATCACCGGCGACCAGGCCATTACCGCCGAGGCCGTGGGGCGTGATCTTGGGCTGCTGCGCGACGGCGACGAGACCGTCCGTGGGCGCGAGCTGTCCAGACTCTCGGAGGTGGAGCTCAGCGAGCGCGTTGACCGCGTGGCTGCTTTCAGCCGCGTGAGTCCCGAGCAGAAGCTCCGAATCGTCGAGGCGCTTCAGAGCCGGGGCGATATCGTCGGGATGCTGGGCGACGGGGTGAACGACGCCGCGGCACTGAAGAAGGCCGACATCGGAGTGGCGATGGGCGTTCGCGGCACGGATGTCGCCAAGGAAACGGCTGATGTAGTCTACGACAACATCCGCAAGTTCATCTTCTATCTGTTTTCGTGTAACCTCTCCGAGGTCGCCACGCTTCTCGTAACCGGCCTGGCGGGCATGCCGCTCCCTCTCCTGCCGCTTCAAATTCTCTGGCTCAACCTGGTCACCGATGTGTTCCCGGCGCTGGCCCTCGCCATGGAGCCACCGGAGCCCGATGTGATGGGACGCCCACCGCGGGACCCGAAGTCCGCGATCCTCTCGCCGTGGTTCCTGTCGAGCGTCGTCACCTTTTCGTTGCTGATCACCTCGGCGACGCTCGGCGTTTTCATCTGGGCGCTGGAGTTCAGACAGACGGAGCTGTCGCACGCCGTTACACTCGCGTTCATGACCCTGGCACTGGCGCAGCTCTTCCATGTCTTCAACGCCCGCAGCGCCAGACCGGTCGTGTTCGGCCGTCGGCTGTTCCGCAACCGCTGGGTCTGGGGCGCTCTCGCGCTGACCATCGGCCTGCAGTTGGCCACCGTTTACAACCC
>JBDHHM010000109.1:0-7985 GCA_039589355.1 Gemmatimonadota bacterium
GGGCGCTGCTCCTGGCGATCGAGAGGCCGGAGGCAGTGGGTCGGACGTATTTCGTCGCCCATCCGGAGGTGATCACCTGGCGTGAGCTCGCCGCGGCGATCGGCCGCGCCGTCGGGCGTCGCGCCGTGAGGCTGCACCTGCCGGCGTGGGTGATGCAAGTCGCCGGGGTCGTGGCCGGGTTCGTGGGAAGCGGTCGCAGGCCGGGACAGCTCGACCGGCGGCGCGCCTGGGAGTTGACGCGACGCGCCTGGACCTGCCGCGTGACCGAAACGGTGGAAGGGCTGCACTGGATGCCGGAGTACGACAGCGAGCGCGGGCTCCGGGGGACGGCGGAATGGTATCGGGAGGAAGGATGGCTCTGACGGGGTTGAGGGGGAGGCTGGCGGCGGCACAACCAAGCGACATTGTCTTCATAGCGTACGTTGCGCTCTCCGGACTGGCTGTAGCGCTCTTCGGCTGGAAGCTCTCGACCGGGCTCTGGATCGGTCTCACCGTCTCGCACCTGGCGCTGATAGCGGCTGCACTCTGGTTCGCCGCCCGGCCACTCCATTACCCCTCATTCGGCGGCATTCTCCGCGACATCTACCCGCTTCTCGCCATCGTCTTCCTCTACTGGGAGCTCCGGTACCTCGCCCTCTTGTTCAGCAGCGGCTATAACGACCCGCTGATCCTGCGCCTCGAGCTTGTGCTGTTCGGAGAACAGCTGGCGATGACGTTCAGCGAGCGGTTCCCGCATATGTGGCTCAGCGAGCTGATGCACTTCTTCTACGGCCTCTACTGGGTGTTACTGCCGCTCGCGGTCGCCCTCCTGTATCTCAGGCGGCGCCCGGAAGCGGCCCGTGAGCTGGTCTACGTCGAGCTGGTCGTCTTCTTCGGCTGCTACCTCGTGTTCCTCTTCTTCCCCGTCCAGGGGCCCCACTACGAGTTCCCGGTTATCGGCTCTCCCCTGGCCGACGGGCCAATGTACCGGTTCGTCCATTGGGTCTTGGAGGACGGCGGCAGCAAGGGGGCGGCGTTCCCCAGCTCGCACGTGGCGGTGGCGGTGGCGATCCTGCTGGTTACGTGGCGTCACGACCGAGTCGTCTGGTGGGCGATGGCCCCACTTGTGATCGGTCTTACAATTGGCACTGTCTACGGCCGGTTCCACTACGGGATCGACGCAGCGAGCGGGATCGTGGCGGCGGTGGTACTTTACGGCATATCCAAGTATCTACGCCGTTGGCTGGAGTGTCCGGATTCGGGCAACTCCGGCGGTGTGTCACCCGTCTAATCGAACGGGAGACGGAAGGGAAGGAAGGACCTTATTGGTCGAGCTGAGTGAAGCCAGCTTGGTCCGCAGGGCCCGGTCGGGTGAGCTCGAGGCGATGCGGCAGCTGTACGAGCTGCATGCGTCGCGGGTATTTACCGTAGTGCGGCGTTTAGCCGCGGACGACGAGATGGCGGCAGATCTGGCTCAGGATGCATGGTGCAACGCGTTCCAGAAGATCCGGGAGTTTCGGGGCGAGGCGGCGTTCGGGACGTGGGTACACCGGATCGCGGTGAACACGGCGTTGACGCAGTTGCGTCAGCGGGCGCGGCGGCGGGACCTGGAGCAGGGATTCGACGGGCGGTCGACGTTGGGGAACCCGGACCGTCAGCCGGCGAGCGCGGCGGTGGAGCGGGTGACGGTGCAGCGGGCGCTCGACATGCTGCCGCACGGATACCGGTCGGTGCTGTGGTTGCACGACGTAGAGGGTTTCACACACGAGGAGATCGGTGCGCGGCTGGGAATAGCAGTCGGCACATCGAAGTCGCAGTTGTCAAAAGCCAGGGCGCGGTTGCGTGCCCTGGTGATGGAGTCAAGAACTGAGGTAGTCGATCATGGTGCATCTCAGTAACGAGACGCTCTCAGAGCTACTGGACGGCAGCCCTGCGCCCGGAGTGCAGGAGCATATGGCTTCCTGTTCCGTGTGTCAGGGCGAGTTGGAGGTTCTGAGGCGGATGCGAACACAGCTACGCGACCTGCCGGCCCTGGATCCGCCGCCGGATCTCTGGTCGCGGATCGAGGAGCGGCTGCCATACGGTCGTCAGCGGCGGTGGCTGGGCCGGCCGGGCCCGGTGACGCTGCGGGTAGCGGCGATGGCGGCGGTCTTCGTCATCGGACTGGCGCTGGGTCAGGTGTTCCAGCGCGGCGAGTCGGCGAGCGACGTCGCCCAGCCGGTGGCGGGTGCGCCCCTCACGGTGGTCGACGTGGAAGAGCAGGTGCCCCCGGCCTCGCTGGTCGACGCCATGGCCGAGGTGCGGCGACTGGCGTCTGAGTACGACTCGGCGCTGATAAACCTGCAGCGTATGGCGCAGGGGCGGGGCGCGCCGGGCCCGTCACCGCTGGCGCGGCAGCGACTGGCGAACTTGGAGGCGCTGGTCGAGGCGTCGCGGGCGGCGCTGGCCACGGATCCCGCCGACCCGATGCTCAACTCGTATCTGTTCACGGCGGTCGCGGAGCGTGACGCCATGGTGAGTCAGCTCGCCTCGGCACGCGGCTCGGGTTCGGGCGTCGTGTGGCGTTAAGCGAGCGTAGTCGACGAGGTATCGATGTATAGCTCTAGATTGAAACCCGCTGGCCGATCGCTGCTTCTGGTGCCGATGCTCGTGCTGGGGCCGGGTTCGGCGCTGGAGGCCCAGGAGGAGAAGGGATGGATCGGCATAACGTTCGATGATTCGGTCTGCCACGCTGAGAAGCGTGACGAAGGCAGAACTGAAATCTGGAAATGCTCCGCGCCGCCGGTGATCATCAAAGTCGCTGACGTTGGACCGGCGTTTGCCGCCGGGATGCGATCCGGTGACGTGATCGTCGGCGTCAACGGACTGGATATAACAACCGAAGAGGCAGGACGCCTGTTCGCCAACATCCGATTGGGCGTCCCGATGACCTTTTGGCTGCGCCGCGATGGTGAAGAGCTGGCGCTGTCGATGATGCCGACGACCAGGGAGGTTGCGTTCGGCGATGATGCCGAATGGGTCGAGGCTTGGCCGGACACCTACGACTCGCTGGCCGTCCAGATGAGGCTGCTCTTCGAGGGCCAACTGAGGCTGCAGTACGCCCTGAAGGAGGCGGAGTTGTCTCTCCGCGCGGCGGAGGCGCAGATGCGGGAGAGCCCGAGCGAGAGCCGGCGGGCCCAGGTCGGGGAGCTGCGCCTGCAGATCGATTCCATCAACTTGCGTATGGTGGAATCACAGAGGGCGATTCGGCTGCAGGTCGACTCGCTGGCGAGCCGGGCGTGGATGACGGTTCCCGAGATGAGAATGGAAGTGCGACCGGAAACCAGGCGCGGCGAGTCGGATGAATCGGGCATTGTCACCGCCTACGGCGACGCGGTGGCGGGAGCGCGCTTTGAGAAGCTGGACGAAGAGAGCCCGCTGATCGATTACTTCCCCGGTGTCGACGCGGGCCTGCTGGTCATCGAAGTCCTTGCCGAGACGCCGGCCGCACTTTGCGGACTACGGGCGGGCGATGTAGTCCTTGAGGTGAACGAAGAGCCGGTGAG
Source organism: Gemmatimonadota bacterium (assembly GCA_039589355.1). Taxonomy (GTDB): domain Bacteria; phylum Gemmatimonadota; class Gemmatimonadetes; order Palauibacterales; family KS3-K002. Next base: position 3,525 of record JBDHHM010000109.1, read on the forward strand.
AACGGTTCCCGAGCTGCGACGCCGGATGCGTGGCGAGGTCGATATCACCTTCGTCAGGTTGGGGCGGAAGCATTTCTGCACGATTCCGTCACGCTGATCAGCAAAGACTAGCCGGCGACCGACCTGATGACGGTCTCGACGCGGTCGAGCGCCTCGATCAGCTCGGGCCGCGGCACCCCGAACCCGATCCTCATGTAGCCGTCCATGTTAAAGTGGTCGCCGGGTACGATGAGCACGCTCTGCTCGTCCTTTAGGCGCTGGGCGAGTTCGCTCGAGTTGATCTCGAGTTCGTAGCGAGCGTAGCAGATCGCGCCGGCGCGCGGCGCCAGGTAGTGGAAGATATCCGGTCGCTTCGACAGCCACTCCTCGAGAGGCCCGAAGTTCTCGTTCAGGATGCCACGGGTGCGCTGGTAGATCTTCGGGCGCGTGTCCGGGCTGAGGGCGATGCGCGCGCATAGGTCGCTGAGCGTTCCCGGCGCGATCGATGTGTAGTCCTTGTACGACCAAAGGTTCGCGATGAAGTCGGTCGGTCCGACGGCCCAGCCGATGCGCAGGCCGGGAAGTCCGTACGCTTTCGAGAGCCCGGCGGTGATCACGACGCGATCGTAGCGGCCCCAGAAGCTCGGCGACCATTTCCCGTCGAGCTCGGCGCCGGCGTAGATCTCATCGGCTATGATCCAGGCGCCGGCCCGCTCGGCGATGGCGACGGTACGATCGATCTCCGCCTCCGTCAGGATGGCGCCGGTGGGGTTGTTCGGGTTGGTGACGATGATAAGCTTGACATCGGGGTCGACCTGTTCCTCCAGCTCGTCCATGTCGGGCGCCCAGTCGTGCTTTTCATCGAGATGAAACGCGCGCACCTCCCGTGCGAAGGCGTCCGCCGCTCCCCAGATCTGCATGTAGTTGGGCGTTTCCATCACGACCACATCGCCGGGGTCGATGAGGCTCCACGTCGTGACGTAGTTCGCCTCCGAGCCGCCGTTACTCACGAGAACATTATCGACAGTCGCCCCGGGATAGATGGCGGCGACGAGCTCGCGCAGCTCCTCGGTGCCGTTCGACTGGTTGTAGACGAGTCGCTGGTTCAGCAGGGCCTGCGAATCGGCTCCGGCCAGTTCGAGCAGCTCGGTGGGCGTCATCGGGTGTACGCCGCTCTCCGAGAGGTTGAAGCGGACACGGTTCTCCCAGGTGGATTGCCAGCGCTCCATCCGAAAAGGACTGATCTTCATCGTCGTCAACGTCTCCGGGTCTTACGGCCACGTTCGGGTTGGGTGCGCGGGTACAATAAGATGAGTGCAGCGACGATGGCTACCTCGACGGCGAAATCGATCCAGAGCCCGCTGGCTACGCCCATACGGGGTAGCCAGAAGAGGCTGACGATGGCGATCGCGCCGGCCACGGCTGCCCCCAGCATGGTCGGGTAGGGGCCGGGCGGCTCGCGGCGCGCCGCCTCGATGAGGCTGGCGCCGATGACGATGATGACGGCGGCGAACGCCTGGGCCTGGAAGGGGATCACATCCAGAGCGACGAAGCGAGCGAAGCTGTGGAAATCGAGTAGCGGCCAGAGGCCCGTTAGCACGTAGTAGACGCCCTGGACCAGCAGCACCCAGCGGCGCAAGCGATCGCGTCCGCCCCTCAGCTGTGCCCGCAGTCTGACCGCGCGCCGGCTAGCCACGATTGCCCTCCTGCGATTCGACGTTCAGTAGCGCCAGCAGCTGATCGATGGTCTCCAACCAGTGGTCCGGCCGGCCTTCGGCCAGGTGCTCTCGGTCGAACGGCCCCCAGAGCGCTGCCGCAGTATCGACACTGGCGGCGCGACCGGCCAGCAGGTCGTAGAGGCTGTCGCCCACCAGCAGTGCTTCCGCCGCAGCCAGGTCGAGGCTCTGCAGGCCCAGAACGACGGGCTCGGGATCGGGCTTAGGCCGCCGGACGTCGGAGGCGCTGACCATGCCGTCGAATAGGCCGTCCAACCCGCAGGTGCGTAGCTCGCGTTCGGCGTTCTCGCCGATCTTGCTCGTGACGATAGCCAGCCGGTACCCCGCGTCGCGCAGGGCGACGGCGGCTTCGCGCATACCCGGGAACGGCCGGATTAGCCGCTCGTGGTTGGCCTGGTTGTGCTCGATGTAGGTGTGGAACATCGATTCGGCCTGCTCAAGCGAGGACGCGAAGCTCTTCAGTTGCACGCGGAGCGGCGTACCCATCGTATTCTTCCACTCTTCATCGGGCGGGACCCGGCCCAGGTGGGTCTTCATGGTGTGACGGTAGGAGGCTAGGATCAGGTGGAGAGAGTCGACCAGTGTACCGTCGAGGTCGAACAGGATGCCGCGGTAGCGGGAGGTCAATCGAGGACCCCCTCTCTTGAGCTCGCCGGCGGCGCGTCGGGTGTGAGGACGATCGTTCCGGGACTACGCACCTCGTCCAGCCGGTCGAAAAGAACCTGCCCGTCGGCGATTACCAGGTAGACGGCGGCGGTCGCGCGGATATCGGAGACGGGGTCGCCGGCCACCGCGATGATGTCCGCCAGCATCCCGGGCGCGATCGAGCCGGGCGCGATCGAGCCGAGGCGGTCGGCAACGCCGAGGTGCTCGGCAGCGACGGTCGTTGCGGCGGCGATAGCCTCGCGTGGCGTGAAGCCCACCTCCACCAGGTTGCGCAGCTCCTCGTGGAACGTGTAGCCAAGGGTCGTGCCTGGACTTGGAGCGTCGCTGCCCACCACCACCGGGACGCCGGCGAGCCGCAGGCGGCGCAGGTTATCTCGAGCGCGACGCGCCGACGCGGTATCCCCCAAAAGCTCGCTGAGGTGCTGCTCGATAGCCTGCAGCGTCGGGTCGACCGTGATGCCGCGCTCGCGCAGTTCTACCAGGGTCAGCGAGTCGATCGCCTGGTCGTACGGGATGTGCTCGATCCCATCGACCCCGGCCGCCAGGGCGAGAGCCAGGTCCTCGAGCGTGCTGATATGGGCGAGGACCGGAAGACCGCGCTCGCTGGCCGTCGCGCAGATCGTGTAGAGCACCGACGGGGTCAGCCTGGGAAGCTCGGGTTCGCCACGCTTCTCCAACACCACGCTGAGGAAGTCCACGCTGCTCGCGATCCGTTTCACAGCCGTCGCAGCCTCGCCCGGCCCCGTCACCTGACGGGTCACCTGCGCGATGAACGACGTGTCGCCCTGACCGGCCCGCCGCAGGCGCCCCACGGGGTAGCCGCCGGGTGCCGTAAACATGGGGCCGCCGGCAAAGACGCGCGGCCCAGCCAACTCGTGTCTCTCGATCCGCTCGGCGAACCTGACGACCCATGGGTGGGGATCACCGAGGCTCTTCACAGTCGTCACGCCGTGCCGAATCAGCGTCCGGCGCCGCTCGGGGAACCTGCGGATGAAACGCCACAGGTAGCGCAGCCAGCCCAGCTCACGCGAGCCGTCCCGGATCCGCGAGCGGATGCCGCTCAAGTGAACATGGCTGTCGATGAAACCCGGGAGCAGCGTCAGGCCATTCACGTATAGGACACGCGCGCCGTCGGGGATCGGCTCGGCCGCGCCGACGGCCACGATTTCACGTCCGCGAATGATGACCGTTGCCGGATCGATCAGCGAGTCGCTGGCCGGGTCGTACACGCGGCCGCCGATCAGTACGATCGGTGGCCCGTCCACCGGCTGACCCGGGAACTGGCCCTGCGAATAAGCGAAGGCGAGCCCGGCACCGGCAATGATGAAGGCGGCGAAAGTCGACCACTTGATGACGGGCACTAGGCGCATGCGGTCAATATTCCAGCGTTCAGAGCCGATTGCCAGTCATCGGGCATTGGCGTCGGGGCGGGCCGTCTCCCTCCGGCCTCCCCCGCGCTCACGGTCACCCGTGAGCGCGGGCTCGCTAACACCAGCTCCGCTCGACGACCCGCCCCGACGCCCATGCCCCTGGTAGCTGCCTCGATCCGGGCCGGGAGGAAAGCCGGGGGACCGACGAGCGAAGTTGGTTTTAGCGACCCGGCTCCGATCCTTAGGCCAAGTCTGTGGGTGAGTGCCCGATGTTCTGGCGGGAAGCACCGACCCCGACTGCCGGGTCGACCGGAGCGAGCGGTCCCGCGGCTCCGACCCCCAGCAAACATTGCAGGATTTGGGTTGAACCCTGAACTACTCGAAAGGAGGACGTCTACCAGTGCCAAATCGCCCCGCGTATGATGAGCCCACCGAGCAGCGCGAAGAGCATGGAGCAGAGGCTCGCAAGGATGGACGACCAGGTGAGCGGCTTGTTGGCCGTGCCGAGCTTCACGTGGAGTTCCCAGTTGGGGATGATCTTGAGCACGATCCAGACCATCATGGCGACGGCGGCTCCGGAGATATTGAAGGCTATGATGATCGCGAAGAAGAGTCGCTCGCTGACGCCGATCAGCCAGTTCGGCACATCCCGGCCCGACGGCCTGGCTATGTTGAGGTAGGAGCGAAGCCTGCTCAGGAACCAACCGGTC
>JBDHHM010000110.1:0-9122 GCA_039589355.1 Gemmatimonadota bacterium
CCAAGCCGCCCTATACCGGATTCTACGTCGGAGCGCAGGGCCGCATCTGGGTCCAACTCCACCAGGAGGCCTACCAGATCGAGCTGGTGGAACCCGAGCGACAGCTCGCTCCCGGCGAAATCCCCGAACGGACGTGGTTCGAGCCGGTGGCCTTCGACGTCTTCGAACCGAACGGGCGCTACCTTGGGATGGTGCGTGCACCGAAGGGCTTCTCAACTTACCCGACGCCCGTCATTCGCGGCGACACCGTCTGGGCGGTGGTACGCGATGAGCTGGACGTACCGTACATAACGCGCTTCCACATCGACCACGGGCGCGAGACAACCTAGAGAACGAGACTAATGAACCTACGAGAACGCGCAGTAATCTTCTTCCGCTGCGGAGCGACCGCTGCTGCTCACCCGAAGCCCACGAGTGGCGCGCCAGCTACGACACGATCGGCGACACACTGGTCGTGCGGACCGAGAGCGGCAGCGTCTGGGGCCGGGACGCCGAACTGGTCGCCGGCCTGACCATCGGCCAGTTCGAGGGTCCCGACGAGTACATGTTCGGCCGTGTGAGATCGCTCGCCGTTACTTCTGACGGCTCGATCTACGCCTACGACGAGCATGCGAAGGAGCTACGCAAGTACGCGGAGGACGGCACATACGTTGCCACGTTAGGGCGCCAGGGCGGCGGCCCCGGCGAGTATGAGAGTCCCGACGGCGGCCTGGCGATCCTCTCGGACGGGAGAATCGTGCTTCGCGATCCTGCGAACGCCCGGTTGAGCGTCTTCTCCCCAGAGGGTGAGTACCTCGACGGGTGGCGGATCCGCGGTGGCATGCATACCTCGCGGCGTCTCTACAAAGATGCCGACGGCAACGTCTACCCCATGCTGCTGCTCAACTTCGAGGGCGACATCGACGACTGGAAGACCGGCCTGGTTCGCTACGGACCCGACGGTGTGCCGGGCGACACTCTCGAGCCACCCGAGTACGCTTACGAGACGCCTGAGATCCAGGCGAGCGACGAGGAAGGGAGCAGCTTCATATCCGAATGGATCCCTTTCACTCCCAGAGATGTGTGGGCCTTCAGCCCGCTGGGCTACTTCGTGGCCGGCGTCTCGACGAGCTACGCCATCGACCTGCATATCGAGACGGACAGAGTACTGCGAATCGAGCGGGCCGACTGGCAGCCGGTGCCCGTCAAGCCGGACGAGAAGGCGGAGCACGAGCGCATAGAGACAGCGGGAATGCGCCGGCTCGATCCCGGCTGGCGCTGGAACGGCCCACCGATCCCCGACACCAAGCCGCCCTACGAGCGCTTCTTCGTCGGCGAGGACGGCCGCATCTGGGTGAAGCTCTATCAGGAAGCTCATAGAATAGAGAGCGGCGAGGACTATCCCGAAGAAGATGAACCGGGCGAGATCCCCGAGCCCACGTGGATCGAGTCGGTGGCCTTCGACGTATTCGAGCCGGACGGCCGCTACCTGGGCATGGTCAGGGCGCCGGACGGCCTTGCGACCTATCCCACACCGATCGCCCGCGGCGACACGGTATGGGCCGTGGTGGAGGACGAACTCGACGTGCCTTATATTGTCCGCTTCCACATCGAGCACGGAGTCGAAGCGGCCACCTAACCGAAACCGATCGACAAAATGAACCGTCCCACTCTCGAGCGTCACGGGATCATACTTGTGGCGCTCGCCGCGGCAGGGTGCAGCTATGTCGCGGAGCGGTCGACGCTCTCCATGTCGGACAGCGCGGGCGTCACTATAGTCGAGAGCCATGCCCCGCTCTGGAGCCCGGAGCAGGGCTGGCGCCTATCTCGTGATCGCCAACTCCGGCACCAACGAGCTCAGGTTCTACGACGGCGACGGCTCCTATCTGTTCATGCGCGGCGGCGAGGGCGGCGGGCCCGGCGAGTTCCGATCGATGGGCGAGATCTGGAGCCTGGGCGACTCGCTCTTCATCTACGACTTCGGTCAGATGCGCATGACCGTCTACTCGACGGCGGGCGAGTTCGGTCGCACCTTCCGCGTTCGGGAAGCGCCCGACGGCGGGTTCCCCTACCCGGAGGGCGTGCTCGAGCCCCAGATCCTGCTGGTACGCCGGACACCGCGCGACGCCGAGCTCAACGCCGGCTTCAACCGCGACACCTCGCTGTACCTGCGTTACTCGCTCGAGGGTGAGCCGCTCGATTCCTTGGGCTGGTTCCCCGGCGACGAGAGCTACATGGGCTTTCGCGAGGACTTCACCTACGGCACCAGTGCACCCTTCGGCCTGCGCGCGTACATGCTCGCGGCCGGTGACCTGTTGTACTACGGCTCGAGCGACGCCTACGAGATCGAAGTCCGCGCCTCCCACGGCACGCTGCAGCGACTCATCCGCAGGCCCATCCCCAAGGCGCCGGTCACCGCGGAAGAGGTGGAGGAATTTCACCGAGACTACGACGAACGTGAAGAGGGGATGGCCCCGATCTGGCGCGACCTGTACTCGCAGATGACCCTACCCGAAACCAAGCCCGCCTACGGCCGACTGCTCGTCGATGCGGAACGTAACCTCTGGGTAGCCGAGTACAGCGATGAACGCGACGACGCCGGAACCTGGAGCGTCTTCGATCCCGAGGGACGCTTCCTCGGCACGGTCGAGACACCGACCGGCGGCCGCGTCCAACAGATCGGGGACGACTTCGTCCTCGGGGTCTGGCGCGACGAGCTCGACGTCGAGTATGTGCGGCTGTACGAGTTGATCAAGAACTGACCGCCCCACGCTCCTCGCTTCCGATCGCGGGGCCGAAATCAACACGTCACTCTCGTTCCAAGACGAACGCGTCACCGGGGTTGGTGGCCGCGAAGACGGCTGCATCGATGCCCCACGCGCCGATAACAGCCGCGACCTCGCCGAACATGTGTTCCCGGCGGTTCGGATCGAGCAGGCCCACGGCCCGCGGCCGGAACCGCTCGAGAAAGTAGCGGAAATCCGTTTCGCCTTCCTGTCCGGAGAACACTGCCGGCAGAAACGCGATATCGACTCGATCCGTGTGCTGTGCCAAAACCTCGAGGTCCTGCTTGAAGCGATCCAGATTCTCCGCGCGGAAGCCGGCGTAGTAGATCACCAGATCGTCCAGCTCTAACAAGTATCCCAGCGAAGTCATCTCTTGGGTGACCTCGATCGTGACGAGATCCATGTCGTCGATCGTGTTCTGCTCTCCCGGCGTCACGTACACGACGCGCTCCGAGCCTCGCCAATTCTCTTTCGCGTTGTGCACGTAGGTGACGCTGGCCAGCGAGTCCTCGATCTCGTGCACGTAGGCCAGCTCTGGGTCGGCCGCTTGACGCCGAACTCCTCGGCGTCGAAAACCAGCATGTGGTTTTGCGTTCGGATCGCCCAGCCGCGATGGTTCAGATACCAGGCGACGGCTTCGCCGGGCGCCATGCTGCGCGTCACATGGGGCGACAGACCGTAGTTCTCCTCCAGGTCGCCAGGCCTGACCGCGCCACCCTCGACCAGGTAGTCCGCCACACGCTGGTGACCGTACTTGGCGGCGTAGTGCAGCGGCGTCCGGTCCGTGCTGTCTCGAGCGTTCAGCTTGGTACCGCGCGACACCAGCGACCGGACGATATCGAGATGACCGTTCAATGCCGCAAGGTGCAGTACACCCCTTCCGTAGAGTTCATCTATGAACTCGAGGTCGGCGCCGTGCTCGAGCAGCAGGTCGACGACGTCGGCGTGGCCACGCTCGACCGCCCAGCGCAGCGGCGGGTTGCCGTCGCCCCCCCTCAGGTTGACATCGGCACCGTGCTCCAGCAGAAACTGCGCGATCTCCAGATGCCCGCGCGCCGCGGCGTTCTCCAGCGGCGCCAATACGAACACTACAGCGTTGACATCGGCGCCCTGCTCCACGAGGAAACGCGTCATCTCCATGTTCCCGGGCGAAATCACCAGGTCCAGACGCCTGGACCTATAGAAGGTCGCATTGGCGTCGAACTCGGCGCCCTCCGACACGAGCAACCGGGTCAGATCCGCGGTGCCCGAAGCACGCTCGGCGAAGAAAGCGAAATCGACCGCGGACATACCGGCCGCATCCGCCGCGTTGACGTCGGCGCCGCGCTGCAGCAGCAGTCTCACGGCCTCTTCCTGGCCCGTGGCCGCTGCCATATGCAGCGGAGTCCGGCCGTTCTCGTCCACCGCGTTCACTAGGTCGGGGTCCTTCGACAGCAGCGCCTCCAGCGTCACCAGGTCGCCCGCGCGGGCGGCGACATGAGCCTCCTGCGCACAAACGGGGACCGCGGCCAGCAGCACCGAAGCTGCCAAGGCGATAATCGCTACGCTCTTTTTCATGTTCGATTTCCTCGCGAACTCGCCGGGCGGCGGAATGAACGGTTGGGGCCATCTCTTGGACGCGCCGTTCCGCTGCGCGGTTGCCACGATTGCCAGACGGGGCCGTCGACCCGAGTCGGCCGGCGGCCCCGTCTTCATCCCCGTGCTCTTCTGACCTACTGCGTGCCGCCGATCTGCGGCGCCGGGCCCAACACGTCCTCGATCGTCAGATTGTTGATCGGGCCCAGGTCGAGCGCCCGGATACCTTCCTCGATCGTCGCGCGATCACCCACCACGATGACCGCCATCTGGTCGGGGACGACGTATTTCTGCGCCACGCGCTGCACGTCATCTTGCGTGATGCCCAGGATGCGCTCCACGTAGTCGTTGAAGTAACCGTCCGGCAGATCGTACAGCTCGAGCTGCGTCAGCTGCCCGGCGATACCCGAGACCGTCTGGAAGCGGCTGGGGAAACGGAGCGCCACAAAGTTCCTCGCCCGCTCCAACTCCTCCTCGGGCACCGGCTCCAGTATGCCGTTCAACTCCTTAATGAACTCCGTGAGCGCCGCGTCGGTCACATCGGTCTGCACGGCGGAGCTGGCCTGGAAGGGGCCGGCCAGCTGTGCGAAGTCGAAGTACGAACCGGCGCCGTAGGTGTAGCCGTGCTCCTCGCGCAGGTTCTGGTTGAGCCGCGACGTGAACGACCCCCCGAGGATCGTGTTCATCACGACCAGCGCGTAGTAGTTCTCGGTCTGCCGCGGCACGCCGATGCGGCCGATGCGGATCTCCGACTGCGCCGCGCCCGGTTTGTCCACCAGGTAGACAGTGCGGCCCGTCACCTGCTCCGCCTCCGGCCAGTCGATCAACGGGATGCGCCCGCGCCGCCAGTCGCCGAACAGCGCCTCCAGCTTCGGCATCACCTCTTCCATCGTCACGTCGCCCACCACGACAAAGAAGGCGTTGTTGGGCCGGAAGTACGTCTCGTGCCAGCGCTCCAGATCATCGACCTTCATCGCCCTGACCGCGTCCGGGTACCCGATTGCCGGGTGGCCGTACGGGTGGTCGGGGAACAGCGTCCGGTCGAAGATCACCGATGCTATGGCGCGCGGCTCGTCCCGCGCCTGCAACATCTGGTTCAGCCGATCGAGTCGCTTCCGCTCCAGCTCTTCCGCCGGGAAGTCGGGCTCGAGCGCCACGTCGGCCATCAGCTCCAGCGCCGGGTCCAGCCGGCTGAGCGGCGCGTGCAGCGACACCGTCGTCTGGTGGCCGCCGGCCCGCACCGACAGCCGCGCACCCAGAAAGTCGATCTCGCCGGCCAGCTGCAGCGCGTCGCGGCCGGCGGCGCCCTCGTCCATCATGTCGGCCGCCATGTTGGCCAGGCCGATCAGGTCCTGCGGATCGAACGCGTAGCCCGTTCCCACCACCAGGTTCACCTGCACGAGCGGCACGTTGTGTTTCTCCAGCATTATCACACGGGCACCGTTCGTCAGCTCGGCCCGCTGGATCGCCGGCAGCACCAGCGCCGGTGGCGGCCCCAGCTCGGGCGGCGCGCTGCGATCCGGCACCTGCGCCTGGGCCGAGGCCGCGATCGTCAGGGCCAGCGCACAACCGACCGCCGCCGCGAGCGCCCCATGTATACTGTCCTTGCTTCGCATGACGTCTTGTCTCCTTTATTTCTCTCTTTAGCGGCTCAATCGGTCTTCGGCCGGGTCCCCTCGGAGGCGAGCTCCGTCTGACCTTCCGGCACCACGCTCAACACCACGCGACCGTTATCCCGCAACCACGTCTGCGCCGCGGCCTGGATGTCGCTGGGGTCGAGCGCCATGTAGCGCGCCAGGTCCTCGTTGAAGTAGTCCGGGTTACCCGTGTAGATGTAGAAGGCGTTCAGCCGGTCGGCCTTGCCGCCGAAGCCGCCGATCCGCTCCAGCCCGTCCAGTCGGCTGGCCTCGATCTGGTTGAGGACCCGCTGTACCTCCCGGGCCATCGGCGGCTCCGCCTTGATTCGATCGATTTCTTCCTGGATCACCCGCTCCAGTTCATCCAGATCGTGCCCGGCCCGCGCCGTTGCTACGATCGCGAAGCTCGAACCCAGCTCGCCCGAGCTCTGGTAGGCGAAGACGTTCTGGGCGATCTGCAGCTCGTAGACCAACCGCTGGTAGAGCCTCGACGTCTTGCCGCCGGCCAGCACGTCGCCCAGCACATCCAGGTCGGCGTCGCCGGGCGTATAGTACGCCGGCGAGTGCCATGACATGTAGAGGCGCGGCAGCGAGACGCGGTCCTCATGGACCAGTCGCTTCTCTTCCGTCAGAAAAGCGACGACCGCGTCGGCCGGCGGCACCGGCGGTCCGGCGGGCACATCGGCGAACCACTTCTCGACCAGCGCTCGCGTTTCCGCGATGTCGATATCACCGGCGATGGAGAGGCTGGCGTTGCTCGGACTGTAATAGGTCGAGTGGAACTCGACCACGTCATCGTAGCTCGCCGCTGACAGGTCCTCCTGCGAGCCGATCGTCGGCCAGTGATACGAGTGCTCCGGCGGGTACATGTTCTCGCCGATGATCAGCGAGGCCATACCGTACGGCCGGTTCTCGTATGACTGGCGGCGCTCGTTCTTCACCACGTCGCGCTGCCCGTCAACCTTCTCCGGAGACATGGCGTCGACCAGATTGCCCATGCGGTCCGACTCGAGAAAGAGCGCCAGCTCCAGCGCGTTGCTGGGGATGTCCTCCCAGTAGTTCGTGCGGTCCGGGGTGGTCGACCCGTTGCTGTTGCCGCCCGCCGCCTCGAGCCAGTTGTCGAAGGCGCCCTCGGGCACGTGACCCGAGCCCTCGAACATGATGTGCTCGAACAGGTGAGCGAACCCCGTGCGACCCGGCTTCTCGCGTCCCGAGCCGACGTGATAGTAGACGTTCACGCTCACCGTCGGCGTCGTGTGGTCCTCGTGTAGGATCACGTTCAGCCCGTTGGGGAGCACGAACCGCTCGTACGGCACGACAAGCCGCGTGTCCTCCTGCGCGTACCCCGCGGTGGCGCACAGCAGGACGAAGATCGGTAGAACGCGTCGCATCCTTCGTCTCCTAGTGTTGCTGGGATTGTGACGATCTCGGCGTCAGACGACAGTTTGGGGAGTGCCGAGCCGGAACGCCAGTGCCGCCGCCGCTCGCCGTTTGCCGGTCAAGCGGACGGCGCGGAGCACAGACCCGAAAGGGAGGGCGCGGCGATGGGTCACGAGCGGACATTTGGAGCGCGGTGGCCCCTCACAGATGTCAGCCCGGCACGGCGCGACATGAAGCGAGGTCCAAGGTGGACCCCCGCCGGCCCATCGCCGCGGGCGACCCTACTCCAGCTTGTACTTCTCGATCAGGCGGTTGAGTCGCGGCCGCGAGACACCAAGGATCTCCGCCGCCCGCGCCTTGTGGCCGCCGGTAGCGGCGAGCACGCGGACGACGTGTTCCTTCTCGGTCTCGTCCAGAGTAGGCAGGTGGGCCGGCGATTCGGCGGGCACTTGGGCGATCGCCAGGTGCTCCGGCCGGATCACGTCGCCGGTGGCGAGGACGACGGCCCGGGTGAGGCAGTTCTCCAGCTCGCGCACGTTGCCCGGCCAGCGGTGGCGCATCAAAGCGTCCATCGCTTCCCGTGAGATCACTTGCGGCTCGTGGTGCAGCGTCCGGCTGGCCCGCTTCACCAGATGCTCCGCCAGGTCCGGCACGTCGTCGAGCCGTTCGCGCAGCGGCGGCACCGCGATCTCGACGACCCGCAACCGGTAGTAGAGGTCCTCGCGGAAGCGGCCGTCGCCGATCATCTCCTCAAGGTGGCGGTGCGTAGCGGCGATGACCCGGGCCTCGCTGCGCTCCGGCCCCTCGCCGCCCACCGGGTAGTACTCGTGGTCCTCGAGCACGCGCAGCAGCTTGCTCTGAAACTCGATCGACGTGTCGCCGACCTCGTCGAGGAAGATCGTGCCGAGGCCCGCCAGCGCGAAGCGGCCCCGGTGGTCGGAGATCGCACCGGTGAACGCACCCTTCACGTGCCCGAACAACTCCGACTCGAGCAGTGTCGGCGCGAAGGCCGTGCAGTTGACCGGAATGAAGGGCTCCGCCGCGTCGGACGAGTTGAAGTGGATCGCCCGGGCGATCACTTCCTTGCCCGTCCCCGTTTCGCCGCGGATCAGCACGTTGGCACGGTTGGCGGCCAGCTGGCCGACCAACTTGTAGATATCGATCATCCGCGGATCGTGGCCCACCAGCTCGTTCAGCCGGTAACCGCTCGCCTCTTCCTCGGCGGCCCGGCGCGCCCGTTCCCGCGTGCGTCGGTCCTCGAAGACCTTGGCCAGCACGCGCCGCAGATCGTGCAGGTCGAGTGGCTTGACCAGGAAGTCGTGCGCGCCCTCGCGCATCGCCGTCACCACCGTCGGCATGTCGTCGTAGGCCGTCATCAAGATGACGTCCACCGAGGGCGCGCGCTCACCGAGCAGCTTCAGCAGCGCGAGCCCGTCGAGCCCGGGCATCCGCACGTCAGAGATGACGACGTCTGGCAGCCGCTCATCTATTATGGAGAGCGCGCGTTCGGCATCCTCCGCCGTGCGGACCTCGGTGACGTCGTCGGTCAGCGCCTCGGAGAGCGACTCGCGGATCGTGGCGTCGTCGTCGACGACCAGGACGTGTCTCATTAGGCTGGGGGTGAGTTCTCGCGGCAGGCCGCCGCCCTCATTTCGCAATCGCCAGCTGCAACACCGTGATCAGGCTGCCCACTTTCACGACGACGGGCTCCTCCAGACTGGGGAGCCGCTCGAGGGCGAATTCGGCGCACAGTATGTAGTAGCAC
>JBDHHM010000111.1:0-5999 GCA_039589355.1 Gemmatimonadota bacterium
TCGGTGTTCGGTGTTCGGGTGCCTCGTTCGATGTTGGATGTGGGATGTTCGATGTTCACCACGAACATCAAGGTCAAAAGGGTAGTACGATGAAAGAGGGAATTCACCCCGAGTACAAGGAAGCGCTGGTGACCTGCGCCTGCGGGAACACCTTCAAGACGCGCTCCACACTCGAGACGATCCACGTCGAGATCTGCTCTCGCTGCCACCCGTTCTTCACGGGTCGCCAGAAGCTCGTCGACACCGCGGGCCGTGTCGAGCGGTTCCGCAGGAAGTACGGTGAGCCGGGGAAGAAGAAGGCGAAGAAGGCCAGGAAGGGCAAAGCGCCTGAGGGACCGGCCGAACCGGCGGCGACGCCCTCCGGCGAGGGTCAGGCCGAGTAACCCCCGGGAAGCTGCCGCCCCATGGCGGCTGTCGACATGACGAGTTCCGACCGGCTGAGAGAGAAGGTCCAGGCCGCCGTCGCGCGCCGGGAAGAGCTCGGACAGCAACTGGCCAGCCCTGAGGTCATCAGCGATCCCGAGCGGCTGAGGGAGCTGGCTCGTGAGCACTCCGGGCTCGAGCGGCTCGCCGAGGTCGGCGCCGAGCTACTGAAGCTCGACGACGAGCTCGAGCAGGCCCGCGAGCTGGCCGCGTCGGCGGAAGACCACGATATGCGTGAACTGGCGCGGGCCGAAGAGGTCGAGCTGGGGGAGAAGATCGGCCGGCTCGAGGCCGAGGCCCGTGATTTGTTGACGCCGAAGGATCCGCTCGACGACCGCGCGGCGGTGATCGAGATCCGCGCCGGCACCGGCGGCGACGAGGCCGGGCTTTTTGCCGCCGACCTCTACCGCATGTACACCCGCTACGCCGAGAAGCACGGCTGGAAGATCGAGCTCCTCTCCACCAGCGAGGGCACGCTCGGTGGTGTCAAGGAGGTCGCCTTCGTCGTGCGCGGCAAGAACGCGTACGGCACGCTGCGGTACGAGTCGGGAGTCCACCGCGTCCAGCGGGTGCCCGAGACCGAGAGCCAGGGCCGCATCCACACCTCCGCGGCCACCGTCGCCGTCCTCCCCGAGGCAGAGGATGTAGACGTCGAGATCAAGCCCGAAGAGATCAAGGTCGACGTTTATCGCTCGTCGGGACCCGGTGGCCAGAGCGTCAACACCACCGACTCGGCCGTACGGATCACCCATAGTCCCACCGGCCTGGTCGTCACCTGCCAGGACGAGAAATCCCAGCACAAGAACAAGGCCCGGGCCCTCAAGGTCCTGCGCAGCCGCCTCCTCGACCTCAGGATCGCCGAGCAGGAGGCCGAACGCGCCGCCCAGCGCCGTACCCAGGTCGGCACCGGTGACCGCTCGGCAAAGATCCGCACCTACAACTTCCCGCAGAGTCGCGTCACCGATCACCGCATCGGCCTTACCCTCCATCGCCTGCCCGAGATCATGGATGGTAACCTCGACGACCTGCTGCGCGAGTTGCGCCTCGCCCGCCGGGAGGAACGCCTCAGCGCATGAGCGAGCGGCGGCAGGAGAAACCCTCCTCTTCCGACGCTGACGATTCAACGCCCACAGTGAAGCAGGCGCTCGAGAGAGGCGGTCAGATTCTGACCGCGCGTTCCGGCGACGATGCATCACGCGAAGCCCTCCTCCTGCTCGCCGGCCTGTTGGGGGCTTCGCCGGGTCGGGTGGCCTTGGAGCGCGATCGTTCGCTCTCCCAGGACGAGTGGGGCGAGTACCAGAGCCGGCTCGGCCGCCGCGCCGCCGGCGAACCGCTACAGTACATCGAGGGGCTGGCCGCGTTCCGCGAGCTCTCTCTGCGCGTCGACCGGTCGGTCCTGATCCCGCGCCCCGAGACGGAGCAGCTCGTCGAGCACGTGCTCGAGTGGTGCCGCGGCAGAGAGGCGCTGGTCGGGCTCGATCTCGGCACCGGTTCCGGCGCCATCGCCATAAGCCTGTTGCTGGAGGGGCCGTTCCGCGCCTTCGTCGCCGTTGACATATCCGGCCCGGCTCTGAATGTTGCCCGGGTTAACGCAAGCGAAACGCGCGTGGCCGGGAGGCTCGATCTGCGCCAGGGCTCGCTGTTCGAGGCCCTGCGCCCGGGGGAACGCTTCCACGTCATCGTCTCCAACCCGCCCTACATCGCGGATGGTGAGGCCGGGTCTTTGCCCGAGGAGGTCCGCGACTGGGAGCCGCCTGTGGCGCTCTACGCGGGCCCCACCGGCATGGAGGTGATCTCGGAGATCGTGCAGGCGGCGCCGGAATATCTCGAGCCTGGAGGCCTCCTGGCCCTCGAGGTGGCCCCGACCATCGCTGGCGCTGCGGTCCAGTGTATTCGTGAGTCCGCGCTCTACGGCGATCCGCGCCTCGTACACGACCTCGCCGGCCTACGGCGCGTGCTGTCCGCCGAGCTCGCCGGCTCACGCTAAGAACCGTGCTGTCGCAATACTAGCAAGAAAAAGCGATTGAGAAGGAAGTCATGGAGACCGTAAGGAAAGCGGTCGAGAAGCGTCTGGTCGCGATCTTCAGCCCGATCATCGATTGGATGGTCAGGAAGCGGGTCCATCCCAACGCCCTCAGTACCGTCGGCTTCTTGGTCACGATGAGCTCCGCCTTCGCCTTCGGCTACAATCATATCCGCACGGCGGGCGTGCTCATCCTTCTGGGCGGCGTCTTCGACCTGTTCGACGGCCGCGTCGCCCGTGCCACCGGCCTCGCGTCCAAGTTCGGCGCGTTCTACGACTCGACCCTCGACCGTATCTCGGAGATCGCCGTCTACGTCGGGCTGCTTTCGCTCTATAACACCTATCACCCGCAGCTCGGTGATGTCGGAACGATCTACGCCATCATGCTGGCCATGGCAGGCTCGCTGATGGTCAGCTACACTCGTGCCCGCGCCCAGGGGCTCGGCATCGACTGCAAGGTCGGCTTGATGCAGCGCGGCGAGCGGGTCTTGATGATCGGGCTGGCGGCACTGTTGTTCGGCGGTGAGTCGTCCGGCCTGGCGCTGCGCGTGGTGATCATCACGGTGGCGATCCTGACGAACCTCACAGCGTTCCATAGAATCATCTGGATCTACAAGGACACGCGGGAGCCGAAGCGTGAGCAGGTCCGTGCGGAGGCCGGAGTCGCAGAAGCCTCCGATCCGGAACCGAGCGTTGGAAGCAAGAACTGAACCGCATAGAGGACTCGATAATGGCAAAAGACCAACCGAAGATTGCACCTCCCACTGGCAGGCTCGGCGTGCTGCTGCCCGGTCTGGGCGCGGTGGCGACCACCTTTGTCGCCGGAGTCGAGGCCGTCAGGCGCGGCGCCGGGTTACCCATCGGCTCGCTCACCCAGATGGGCACGATCCGCTTAGGCAAGCGCACCGACAGTCGCATGCCTTTGATCCACGAGTTCGTGCCGCTGGCCGGCCTGGATGATCTCGTGTTCGGCGCCTGGGACCCGATCCCCGACGACGCGCTCAAGTCGGCGCAGACCTGCGGCGTCCTCAAGGAATCCGATCTGCGCGAAGTCGGCGACTTCCTTACCGAGATCAAGCCGATGTCCGCGGTCTTCTCCAGCGACTACGTCAAGAAGCTCGATGGGCCGAACGTCAAGAAAGGGAGCAAGAAGGAACTGGCCGAACAGTTGCGCGAGGATATCCGGCGCTTCAAGGACGAACACAAGTGCGACCGGCTCGTCATGGTCTGGTGCGCGTCCACCGAGGTGTTCTTGACGCCGGGCCCGGTGCACCAGTCGATCGAGGCGTTCGAGAAAGGTCTCGAGAACGACGATCCCGGCATCGCGCCGTCGATGATCTACGCCTACGCCGCCATCATGGAGGGAGTCCCCTTCGCCAACGGTGCGCCGAACCTGACCGCCGATATCCCGGCCCTCTATGCCCTCGCCAAGGACAAGCAGGTGCCCATCGGCGGCAAGGACTTCAAGACCGGCCAGACGCTGATGAAGACGATCCTCGCCCCGGGCTTCAAGGCGCGTATGCTGGGGCTCAGCGGTTGGTTCTCCACCAACATCCTGGGTAACCGGGACGGCGAGGTGCTGGACGATCCCGAGAGCTTCAAGACGAAGGAGGAGTCGAAGCTCGGCGTGCTCGAGTACATACTGCAGCCGGATCTCTATCCCGAGCTCTATGGTAACCTCTTCCACAAGGTCAGGATCAACTACTATCCACCGCGTGGCGACAACAAAGAGGGTTGGGACAACATCGACCTGGTCGGCTGGCTCGGCTACCCGATGCAGATCAAGATCGACTTCCTCTGCCGCGACTCGATCCTCGCCGCGCCCATCGTTCTCGATCTGGCTCTGTTCTTCGACCTGGCGCAGCGGGCCGGCATGAGCGGGGTCCAGGAGTGGCTGTCGTTCTACTTCAAGAGCCCGATGACCGCGCCCGAGCTCTACCCCGAGCACGACATCTTCATCCAGCTGACGAAGCTCAAGAACACGCTCCGCTGGCTCATGGGCGAAGCACCCATCACCCACCTCGGTACGGAGTACTACGACGACTACTACAGGGACGTCTGAGCCGGTGGAAGGTCGCTCCGCTCCCGGCGCCCTCTTCATCGCCTTCGAAGGCGTGGAGGGTGCCGGGAAGAGCACACAGATCAGGCTCGTCGCCGACGGGCTAAGACAGTCAGGGACCGACCCCGTCGTCACCCGCGAGCCGGGCGGCACGCGGGCGGGCGAAGCGATCCGCGCGGTCGCGCTCGACCGGGAACTCGACCTCGACCCCGTGGCCGAACTGCTGCTCATGCTGGCGGCGCGTTCCGCCTTCGTTCGCGAGGTCGTGCGTCCGGCGCACGAGGCGGGGCGCATCGTGCTCACCGACCGCTACGAGCTTTCCACCTTCGCCTACCAGGGCGGTGGCCGCGGCCTGTCGATGGATTCGATTCTGCAGCTCAACCACCTGGCCACCGGTGGCCTGAGCCCCGATCTTAGCTTGATCCTCGACGTCGACGTCGATCAGGGGCGCGCTCGCCAGGCACGGAGCGCGGCCGACCGGATCGAGGGCGAGGCGCTAACCTTCCACCGTAGCGTGGCGGAGGCATATCGTGAGCTGGCTTACAGCCGGCCCGATGTTGCGCTGGTGGACGGTCGCGGAGAGATTGAAGAGGTGTTCGCTGCGGTCTGGGAAGTCCTAAACAAGTGTTTCCCCGAAACTTTCCCACCGCGCGAGGGTTAGAAGAAGGGCTTGGGGTAACACGTCTTTCTGAAATAACGAGCCGGAGGAGCTATGCAGTTGAAGAGGTCGTTCTGGAAGCCGGCGGCAGTCGGCCTGATTGCAGTCGTCAGCGGCGGTTGGCTGCTTCAGCAGGGTGCACAGGGGAATGTCTATCTGAACCATCAGATGCTCCAGGACGTCGTCCGGGTGATCTCGGACCGTTTCGTTGATCCGGTAGAGCCGGCCGATCTCTACGACATGGCGGTCGACGGACTGATCGAGCAGCTGGGCGATCCCCACACGACACTGTTGAGGCCTGAGGACTACTCGCAGCTGCGGCTAACCACGACAGGCAACTACGGCGGCCTGGGGATCCGCATCGACCAGAAAGATGGGTGGATCACGGTCGTGCAGACGCTACCCAACACCCCGGCCGACCGGGCGGGTCTGAAACCCGGCGATCGACTCGTCGAGGCGGACGGCGTGTCGATGGCCGACTGGACGCCAGACGATGCCGTGCGCGTCTTGCGGGGGCCGAAGGGTGCACCGGTGGATCTGAAGATCGTGCGGGCCGGCGTGCCTGAGCCGTTCCCGATGCGAATCGTCCGCGACGAGATCCACGTCGAGTACGTGACCAGCTTCATGTTGGACGACCGGGTCGGCTACGTCCTGCAGACGCAGTTCAGCGCCAACTCCGCTGAAGAGATCCGTGCCGAGATCGGCGAGCTCCGGGAGCAGGGGATGAGGGGCCTGATCCTCGACCTGCGTGCCAACCCCGGCGGCCTGCTCGAGGAGGGCGTCGCCGTCACCGACCTCTTCCTCGACGGTGGCTCCGAGGTCGTCGAGACTCGTTC
>JBDHHM010000111.1:6014-7108 GCA_039589355.1 Gemmatimonadota bacterium
CCCGTTGACCCCGAGCTGCCGGTGATCGTCCTCGTGAACTGGTACTCGGCCAGCGCCTCCGAGATCGTGGCCGGCGCTCTCCAGGATCACGACCGCGCCCTCGTGCTCGGTACGCCCACCTTCGGTAAGGGATCGGTGCAGACCCTGTATCCGGTGGCCGGCGGCAACTACCTGAAGGTCACGACGGCCAAGTGGTACACGCCGAGCGGTCGCTCCATCCATCGCGAGCGCGGCGAAGCGCACGAACTGCTTGCGTCCGCCGGCCAGGAGGCCCCCGCTTCGGTTACCGGTCCGTCGGCCGCACGCGGGCCCGAGATCTTCTACACCGACGCCGGTCGCGAGGTGTACGGGGGTGGCGGGATCAGGCCGGACTTGATCATCATTGCCGACACTCTTTACACGCCCGAGGCGGAGTTCCGCCGCACGGTGGGTGAGCAGCTGAGCCAGTACTACGACGCGCTGTTCACCTGCGGCCCGACTTCGAGGTCTCCACGGCGATGCTCGATCAGCTGTACGTGCGGATCGTCGACGCCGGGATCGAGGTCGATCGAGCGCTCTTCGACGGCTCGAGCCGACTCAGCTCCCGCGACCTCGCGATTCAGATCGCCACGGTCGCCTTCGACGAGGTTACCGCGACGCGCCGCCGCCTGGTGATCGACCGTCAACTCGCGACTGCAGCCGAGTTGCTCCGCAATGCCGGCTCCCAAGAGCGGCTGTTCGCCCTGGCCGCCGAGCGCGAAGGTGATGAGATAGCGGCAGTAGTTGAACGCTAAGGAGCCCTAATGACGATACCCGGCTGGCTGGCCGCGCTGGCGGTCGGGCTACTGGCCGGTGCAGTCTCCGGACTCGTAGGCATAGGGGGAGGGGCCGTAATGGTCCCCTTCCTCTATTTTTTTCTGGCTCACCCCGAACTGAGTGGCGCCCACGTGCCCGCCGCGCAGCAGGCCGTGGTCGCCCACGCAACCAGCCTCCTGATCATCGTCCCGGTCAGCCTGCGTGGCGCCTGGCTCTACCACCGGGCCGGGCTGGTCGAATGGCGCGCCGTCTGGCGCATGGGGCTGGCGAGCGTGGTGACCGCGTCATTCGGCGCGCGT
>JBDHHM010000112.1:0-6077 GCA_039589355.1 Gemmatimonadota bacterium
CGGAACCCAGAATCGGTCATCCAGAGGGGGACTCACCATGCTCCGTTTCTTGGGGATGCTGTCGATAGCGCGAGACAACCTGGGCTACGCCGCTCGCGGGCTGCGCAGGTCGCCGGGGTTCATGGCTACGGTGGTGGTGACGCTGGCGCTGGGGATCGGCGTCAACGCCACCATGTTCGGCATCGTCGACCGGCTGCTGCTGAGCGAGCCGGCGCAGGTGCAGGACGCGGACGAGGTGCGGCGCCTGTACGCACACATGCAGATCCGTCGGAGCGGCCCGCTGGTCCATCAGCGAGCTCTGGCGTACCTCGACTTCACCGACTGGCAGGAGGCGAGCAGCTTCGAATCGGTGGGCGCCTACTGGCCCAACGACGTGACGCTGGGCCGTGGCGTAGACGCGGTCCGCCTGAACGGGGGTCTGGCCTCGGCGTCATTCTTCAGGGTGCTGGGGCTCGCGCCCGAGTTGGGTCGATTCTTCGACGAGTCGGAAGACCAGGCGGGGGCGGCCGGCGTCACGGTTCTGAGCTACGGTCTGTGGCAGAGACTGTTCGGGGGCGACCCGACCGTGTTGGGCCGCACGCTCGATATTGGAAGAGGAACGTACACGGTCATCGGTGTAGCACCGCGCGGCTTTACTGGCCTGGATCTGGAGGGTGTCGATCTCTGGGCGCCGCTGCACGCCTTCACGATCGAGAGAGAGACCGATCGCTGGAAGCGCACCCGCAACTACTACTGGATCAAGGTCATCGCGCGGCTGGCCGACGGCGTGAGCGTCGAGGCGGCTGAGAACGAGGCGACGCATCTCCATCGCAACGGTCGGCGTGAGCAGATCGACCAGGGATACTACGACGAGAATGTACGCGTGGTCGTCGCCCCCCTGGTGGAGGCCCGAGGGCCCATGGCGTCCGAAGAGTCGAAGGTCTCGATTCTGCTGGCCGGCGTTTCGATCATCGTTCTGCTCATCGCCTGCGCGAACGTGGCGAACCTGCTACTGGCCCGAAGCCTGCGCCGCAGGAAGGAGATCGCCGTCCGCCTCGCCTTGGGAATCTCGCGCGGCCGGCTCACCGGCCTGCTGCTCACCGAGAGCATCGTGTTGGCGGCTCTGGGCGCGGTGGCGGCGCTGCTCGTGGCGTCGTGGGGCAGCGACTTCATCCGTCACATGCTGCTGCCGGACGTGGCATGGACGGATTCGCCCGTCGGCTTCAGGGTCCTCGTATTCACCGCCCTGCTGGCGGCGGTCGCAGGAGTCGTCTCCGGCATCGTCCCCGCGCTCCAAGCCGGGCGCTTCGACCTGAGCAATGACCTGAAAGACAGCGCCCGGGCGGGCACGGTCCGGCGGTCTCGGACCCGCGTCGCCCTCTTGGTCGTTCAGGGGGCGCTATCGGTGGTGCTCCTGGTCGGGGCGGGTCTCTTCGTGCGCAGCCTGCAACGCCTCGAGCGCCTCGATCTCGGTCTCGATCCGCGTCCCGTAGTCTACGCGATGCTGGAGTTGGAGCCGCGGGAGAGAACGACCGAGGAAGTGGGGAGGGTCTACGAGCGGTCGCTGGCACGGCTGCGGGCGCTGCCGTCGGTTGAGCACGCCAGCACCAGCGGTGGCATGCCTTTCTGGGGTGGTTCGATCGAAAACATCTTCGTCACCGGGATCGATTCTGTTCCGGCACCGCCACCGGGGCCGCACATGGAAGTGGTAACTCCCGGCTACTTCGCAACGCTTGGTATCGCGATGCGCCGTGGCCGCGACTTCAACGAGCGGGACGCGGTCGGCGCCCCGCCCGTCGCCATCGTGAACGAGATGATGGCCCGCGCGCTCTGGGGGGACGACCCGCTCGACAAGTGCTTCTCTATCGCAGCGCCCGACGCGCCGTGCACCCGCGTCGTCGGGGTCGTCGCCGATTCGCACCGAATGCGGTTGACGGAGACACGGAAGTGGGTCTACTACCTGCCCACCGCCCAGTATCCCGAGGGGGTTCCGTCCGCCATCCTTCTTCGGGCACGGGGCGACGCGGAGCGACTCGCGCCCACGGTCCAACGCGAACTGCTGAGCGGCGACCCGGACATCCGGTACGCCGTCGTGCGGCCCCTAAAGGAGATGATCGACCCGCAGTACCGCTCCTATCGGCTGGGCGCGACGATGTTCGGCCTCTTCGGGCTCCTGGCCCTGATCGTCGCGGCCTTCGGGCTGTACAGCGTGCTCGCCTTCAACGTCGCCCAGCGGACCCACGAGATCGGCGTGCGCAGCGCGCTGGGTGCCACGCGCGGCAGGATCGTCGCGCAAGTTCTGAGGGAGTCGGTCGGGCTGGCCGCCATCGGCATCTCACTCGGACTCATCATCGCCATCGCCGCCGCTGGGGCGCTCGCGCCGCTGCTTTACGAGATATCTCCCCGCGACCCGGTCGTGCTGATCGTCGTGACGGTGACGCTGGTCCTGGCGGCGGCCGCCGCCGGCCTGGTGCCCGCCTCACGCGCGGCGCGCATCGATCCCAACGCCGCCTTGCGGGTGGAGTAGGCCAGCGCCGGACGATCCTTGTGTCAATGCGTCAGCGCCCGGCGATGGCCGCGCGACCTCCATCAACTTGACCACGCCTCTTCAAAACGTCGATCATATCGTGTAGATATGAGCGGCGAGACTACGCCGTACCACGGGCGACCCGAAACGCTGACCAGTTGAGCTGCCTGTCAACGACAACGCACGTACGTCGAGTTGAGCGCCACAGACGCCGTCATCGCTCCCCCTCAGGTGGATGAACCGATCCGCGCCGAGCTCTTCGGCATCGAGCGCCTGGAGCAACATGCCGAGAGCCTGGCCGCGGCTCAGCGCGTCGGTGAGAAGCCTGCCAGAGGGAGGAACCTGCTCCCCAGGGTGCGCGGGAACGGCCGCGCGCTCGTCGCCGCCTACCGGGATATCGTCGAGGCGGTGCGGGAGAAGAGGGAGATCACGCCCGCCGAGGAGTGGTTGCTCGACAACTTCTTCGTCGTGGACGAGCAGCTCCGGGAGGTCCGCGACCACCTGCCGGGCGGCTACTATCGCCTGCTGCCGAAGATCTCCGAGGGCCACCTGGCGGGATACCCGCGCGTCTATGGGCTGGCCTGGGCCTACGTGGCCCACACCGACAGCCGCTTCGACCTGAAGACGCTTCAGCCATTCGTCCGCGCCTACCAGCGCGTCCAGCCACTCACCATCGGCGAGGTCTGGGCCGTAGCCATCCACCTCCGCGTGGCCCTCGTGGAGAACATGCGACGGCTTGCCGATCAGATCATCCGCGGCCGCCAGGCGCGGGCCGCGGCCGACGAGCTGGCGGACCGCCTGCTGGGCCTCAGTGGTCGGCCGGCGGAGGACGTCGATGATGTTCTGGGCCGTCTGGACGACGAGCCGCTGGCCAGCGCCTTCGCGGTGCAGCTCATCCAGCGGCTGCGCGACCAGGACACATCGATCATGCCGGCGCTGGCCTGGCTCAACGAGAAGCTGAGGGCCCAGGGCACGTCGGCCAACGAAGTGGTCGCTCAGGAGCATCATGCCCAGGGCGCGGCGAACGTCACCGTCCGCAACATCATCACGAGCATGCGGTGGATGTCGTCGATCGACTGGCTCGATTTCTTCGAGAGCGTCAGTCTGGTGGACGAAGTCCTGTACGCCGCTCCCGGGTTCGCGGCGATGGATTTCGCGACGCGGAACGAGTACCGGACCCAGATCGAGCAGCTCTCGCGCCGTTCACAGCACGCGGAGCTCGAGGTAGCACGGGAAGCCATCGCACTCGCCCAGCAGGCGGCTCGGGAAGATGGGGGACTGAAACAGGACGGGACCGAGCTTCCGGGGGGCGAGGCGGGGCTCACTGGTGTCCCCGAGCGTGCCGAAGAAGACGTGGGGTATTACCTAATCTCCTCGGGCAGGAGGTCATTCGAGCGGTCACTGGGTTTCCGAGTTCCTTTGCGAGCCCGGGTCCGCCGCGCGATCCGCGCCTTCGCCACCCCCGGTTATCTGGGCGGTATCGCCGTCCTCACGGCGCTCCTGCTCGCCCTCCCCCTGTTCCTGACCTGGAGCGCCGGGGCGAGTATCGGGAGCCTGGTGCTCCTGGGAATTCTCGGGCTCGTGCCCGCCTCGGACGTCGCCGTCTCCCTCGTCAATCGCCTGGTCCCAATTCTCGTTCCACCGACGTTGCTGCCCAAGCTCGAGCTCGCTCAGGGTGTCCCTGCCGAGCTTCGTACGATGGTCGTTGTGCCTACCCTGGTCACGAACCGGGCCGATATCGAAGAGCAGCTCGAGCGGCTCGAGGTGCACTTCCTGGCGAACCCCGAAGGCCATCTTCACTTCGCCCTGCTCACCGACTGGTCGGACGCGCTCAGCGAGCGGATGCCCATCGACGACGCTCTCGTCGCGGCATTGGCCGACGGCATCGCGCAACTGAACGAACGCTACGGGACCCTGCCAGGAGGCGAGCGGCGGTTTCTGCTGCTGCATCGCCGGCGTCTCTGGAACGAAAAAGAAGGCAAGTGGCTCGGCTGGGAAAGGAAGCGAGGCAAGCTCCATGAGCTGAACCGACTGCTGCGCGGCGCCGAGGACACTTCGTTCATCCCGGTAGACGGACGGCCGCCCACGGTGCCCCGGGGCGTCCGCCACGTGATCACGCTGGACGCCGACACCCGGCTTCCCAAAGGGACCGCCTACCGCCTGGTCGGCGCGATGGCGCACCCGTTGAACCGGCCGCGCTTCGACCCCCGGCGGGGACGCGTCGTGCGGGGCTACGCGATCCTGCAGCCACGCATAACACCGTCGCTGCCCACAGGCCCGGGCAGCACGACTTACCAGCGGATCATCTCAGGTCCCGGAGGTGTGGACCCCTACGCGGCCGCGGTCTCGGATGTGTATCAGGATCTGTTCGAAGAGGGTTCGTTCACCGGCAAGGGGATCTACGACGTAGATGCGTTCGAGGCAGCGTTGGAGGGGAAGGTACCGGAGAACGCGCTGCTCAGCCACGACCTTTTCGAGGGCACCTTCGCGCGCGCCGGGCTCGTAACCGATGTGGATCTGTTCGAGGAGTTCCCGGGCAACTACGAGGTGGCCGCGCGC
Source organism: Gemmatimonadota bacterium (assembly GCA_039589355.1). GTDB lineage: Bacteria > Gemmatimonadota > Gemmatimonadetes > Palauibacterales > KS3-K002. The sequence goes on from JBDHHM010000112.1 coordinate 5,066, forward strand.
CGCAACCATCGCTGGGTACGAGGCGACTGGCAGCTGCTACCCTGGATCCTGGGCCACGCACGCGACGCCGCAGGCCGCCGCCAGAGGGCTCGCATCCCCGCCCACGGCCGCTGGAAGATGGTGGACAATCTGCGCCGCAGCCTGGCGGCGCCCTCGTTGTTCTCGATGGCGGTGGCCGCCTGGGTCCTGCCGGCTGTTCCGCCCCTGCTCTGGACCGGCCTGTTCCTAGGATCGGTGGCGGTGCCGGCCTTCATACCGGTTCTCGACGGCCTCGTACCCACGCGATGGGGTATCTCGAAGCGCAACCACTTCCGCGCCGTCTCCCACGACATCTATGTGGCCGTGACGCAGACGCTCTTGGCCATCACCGTGCTGACACATCAAGCCTGGCTGATGGTGGACGCGGTGGTTCGCTCGCTGTGGCGGCTCTACGTGTCGAAACGGGACCTGCTGGAATGGGTCGCGGCGGCGCAGGCAGGATACGGAGTCGACCTGAGGCTGCGGAGCTTTTACCGGCACCTTCGTTGGGGCGTGGTTCTCGCCGTCGCGGCCGGCGCGCTCTTCGTCCTGCTCAAGCCGGAGGCCTGGCCGGTGGCCGCGCCGCTGGCGCTCCTCTGGGCCCTGTCGCCCGTCTTCGCCTGGTGGATGAGCCTCCCGTTGAAGGACCCGCAGGAACAGATCCTCTTGCCCGATGAGACGCGCGCTCTGCGGCTCGTCGCGCGCCGGACCTGGCGCTTCTTCGAGACGTTCGTGGACGACGAGGGTAACGCCCTTCCGCCGGACAACTTCCAGGAAGACCCCGAGCCGGCCGTAGCCCACCGCACGTCGCCGACGAATCTGGGTCTCTACCTGCTGAGCATCACGGTCGCACCGGCTCGAGGCCACGCTGGAGACGATGACGAACATGCGCCGGGTCCGCGGCCACTTCTTCAACTGGTACAACACCCGGGATCTTCGGCCGTTGGATCCGATGTACGTGTCCACCGTGGACAGCGGCAACCTGGCAGGGCAC
>JBDHHM010000113.1:0-5930 GCA_039589355.1 Gemmatimonadota bacterium
GCGCTCAGCGTGACCATGGCCCGGCCGAGTACCACCTCGAGCTCGCGTGCGTCGAGCCCGGCGACGGCCACCAGCGCATCCCTCAGGTGAATCTCCGCCGCCTGGACGGTCTCAAAGTCCAGCTCCACCGCGACGACCGCCTCCTCACGCTCGTCCTCTTTCACCAGCGCCGCCAGCTCCTCTGTCGCTAGCCCGGCGATCTGGCTGATCCGCCGCCCGGCCCCCGTCGCGCGTCGCAATAGCCGAAGCCGCTCGATGTCTCTGTCGGAATAAAGTCGCCGCCCGCCCTCCGAGCGGCCGGGCTCGATCACCCCGTACCGCTTCTCCCAGGCGCGGAGCACGTCGGCCGTCAGACCGGTGCGCCGGACCACGACCTGGATCGGATGGCGTTTAACCCCGGTGTCGCTTCTCTTATCTGCCATATCGATATCAGTTTAGCGTTATTGTCGTGTCTTTGTCAATGCTGAATATTGACATTCCATCGACACACCTTCAGGCAGGCGCGGTTCGCACCGTGTGTTATCTTCCAGACCATGCTCGTCCTAGGAATCTCGCTCGGCTTGCTGATCGGCCTATCGCTGGGGCTATTCGGCGGGGGCGGCTCGATCCTGACGGTCCCGATCTTCGTGTACGTGATGGGGTTCGATGCCAAGGCCTCGATCGCGATGAGCCTGGCGGTGGTCGGCGCGACGAGCCTGATAGGAGCGATCGGCCACTGGCGGATCGGCAACGTGCACGTTCGAGTCGCACTCGTGTTCGGGAGCGTGGCGATGGCGGGCACCTATCTGGGGGCGCGGCTGGCCGTATTCGTCAGCGGCACGTTCCAGCTGGTGCTCTTCGCCGCCGTGATGATCGCGGCCGGGTACTTCATGCTGCTCGGTCGAGTGCCGGGTGTTAGGCCCGGGGCCGGTGATCTGCATCTCGATGACCGCTCACGGTTGCCAATCGCGCTTATCACGGTAGAGGGGTTGGCGGTGGGCGTGCTGACCGGACTAGTGGGCGTGGGTGGCGGATTCCTGATCGTGCCGGCGCTGGTGCTGCTGGTGAGGGTTCCGATAAAACAGGCGGTCGGAACCTCGCTGGCAGTGATCGCGTTGAAGTCGGCGACCGGGTTCCTCGGCTACCTGGGCCAGGTAGAGGTGGATTGGCTATTCATAGGCCTCTTCACTGCAGTCGCGGTTGCCGGGATCCTGATCGGTACGAAGCTCTTACGTTTCGTGCCGCAGCAAGCGCTACGGCGTGCGTTCGCCATCCTCCTGCTCATCATGGGGGCGGCGATTTTGTACCAGAACAGGGGTGTCTTCTAAACGGTGGCCGGTGACCGGTGGTCGGTAACTCAGAAGTTGGTCGTTCGACATTACCCGCTACTGGCTACAGGCTACCGCCCACGACACCTGCAAGGAGAACGGAGCATGCTCCTAAAGCGTTTCTACGACGACAAGCTCGCCCAGGCCAGCTATCTGGCGGGCTGCCAGGCAACAGGTGAAGCACTGGTCGTCGATCCGAACCGTGACGTGGAGTGCTATGTGCATGCGGCCGAGCAGGAAGGCTTGCGGATCACGCATGTGACCGAGACGCACATCCACGCCGACTACGTTTCCGGTACGCGCGAATTGGCGAAGCGCACCGGAGCCCAGGTGTACCTCTCCGATGAGGGCGATGCGGACTGGAAGTACGAGTTCGGCATAGGCGAGGGCGCGACACCGCTGAAGGACGGCGACTCGTTCAAGGTGGGCAACATGCTGATCGAGGCGCTGCACACGCCGGGTCACACCCCCGAGCATATGAGCTTCCTGCTCACCGATACGGCGGGTGCAAACGAGCCGATGGGCGTGTTCACCGGCGACTTCGTGTTCGTGGGCGACGTGGGCCGGCCCGACCTGCTGGAGCGCGCAGCGGGTTACCAGGACACGATGGAGGGTGCCGCCCGAACGCTCTTCGACTCGCTCGAGCGCTTCAGGGAACTCCCTGACTACCTGCAGCTTTGGCCGGGGCACGGTGCCGGGTCGGCCTGTGGAAAATCGCTCGGCGCGGTTCCTCAGTCGACGTTGGGCTACGAGCGCAGGTTCAACTGGGCCTTCTCTCTGGAGGAAGAGGCCGGTTTCGTCGACGCGGTGCTCGCCGGCCAGCCGGAACCGCCGAAGTACTTTGCCGAGATGAAGCGGATCAACAAGGAAGGTCCGCGTATCCTCGGCGGCTACCGGCGTCCCGAGCGCCTTCCCGAGTCGCGTCTGCCCGATCTACTGAGCTCGGGCGCGTTGGTCGTCGACACGCGGAAGATCGAGGATTTCGCGGCAGGCCATGTGCCGGGCGCCATCAACATCCCGCTCGACAACTCCTTCACGACGTGGGCCGGGTGGCTCATACCATACGACCGCGAGTTCTACCTGATCGTCGAGCAGGAGGCCGGCATGGACGAGGCGGCACGGGACCTCATGCTGATCGGCCTCGACCGCATCGGCGGCTACTTCGGCAGCGCTGCGATCAGGACCTGGGAAGAGGATGGAGGCAAGCTCGGCACGACGGCCGAGATCAGCTCGGAGGAGCTGGCCGAGCGGATGAACGCCGGCGACGTCGCCGTGATCGATCTCCGCGGGCTGGCGGAATGGGAGGCGTTCCACATCCCGGGCGTCGCGAACATTCCGCTCGGCTATCTGAGCGAACGACTCGACGAGCTGCCGCGGGACGGCACCGTCGTGCTCCATTGCCAGGAGGGCTGGCGATCGGGCATCGGCGCCAGCCTGCTCCACGCGCGTGGCATCTCCAACGTGGCGAATCTGAAAGGCGGGATCCGGGCCTGGGTGGCAGATGGGAATCCGGTCGACCGCTCTGGTGCGGGACATGGGTGATCTGTAAGATCCGGCCATGGGCCTGACCAGGGAGATCCTGCTACGAGCATCGACGAGCGAGTGGCTCGCCCACCAGCTAGCGCGGCGCAAGTTCACGCGTAATGCGGTACAGCGTTTCCTGCCCGGCGAAGATGTGGAGTCGGCGCTCGACGCTGCCGGAGCGCTACGCGAAAGCGGCATCCCGACGATCCTCACCCTCCTCGGCGAGCACGTGAATCAGCAGGAGGAAGCGGAAGAGGTCACGCGACACTTCCTGGGCACACTGGACCGCATTACCGAACGCGGCTGCGACTCCGACATCTCGGTCAAGCCTACGCACTTCGGGATCGAACTGGATCTCGAAGGCACCTACGCAAGGATCAAGCGTCTAGTCGAGCGGGCCGACGAGCTGGGCCGCACCGTCGCCATCGACATGGAGGACAGCTCGTATGTCGACGGCACCCTGGATATCTACCGCCGAATCCGAGCCGAGCACCGCAACGTCGCGGTGTGCATCCAGGGATACCTCCACCGGACCGCCAGCGACATCGAGTCGCTGCTCCCCCTCGCCCCGACGATTCGCCTCGTGAAAGGCGCGTACACCGAGCCCAGGGACGTCGCCTGCCGCGGCAAGCGCCGGCTGGACGCCGCTTTTCTGAAGCACACCGACACGCTGCTCGGCAAGCTCTGTGATGGGAGTGACCTCCGCGTCTTCTTCGGAACGCACGATCCCAAGATGATCGACGGCATACAGGAGCGGGCCGACAGACTCGGCCTGCCGAAGAACGCCTTCGAGATCCAGATGCTCTACGGGATTCAGCGTCAGCTCCAGCTCCAGCTCGCCGACCAAGGCTACCGGGTGCGCGTTCTGATCAGCTACGGCGAGTCCTGGTTCCCGTGGTACGTGCGGCGACTGGCCGAACGACCGGCCAACGTGTTCGTCCTGCTAAGGAATCTCCTCGGCTAGCCGTCGGGGGCCCGACTCTCGGGCCCCATCAGCCAGTAACGGTTCCCATCCGGGTTACCGTTCGGTAACAAAGACCTCCGAATCCGGGCCCTTCCTCGACCCGTTCTGGCGCCGTAACGCCATTTCTCACAGACAGTTAGGCCACATGGCCCCGTTCTGGTACGTCCCCTGCTTCTGATAGAGGCCGGAGAACGGAGTTGCTGTAGAGATTAGCCCTGACGGAGTTGTTGAAATGGAAAGGGAGCACATCATGCGATGCCCACACTGCCACAACGTGGGTGCCTGCGTCTGGGTCGGGTTCGGGAAGGACTGGGTGATCTGCCAGTTCTGTCAGCGTCGAGTCCGCTGGACGGAAGTCCAAGCCAGGTATCTCGTCGAGGACGAAGAGGATTGGATGCGCGGGCCCCAGAAAGTGGTCTCGTATCACTAGGGCACGCTGAAGAGTTGCAGCTGTTTTCCCAGGTTGAGGCTTTGACGTGCCAGCGCGACGCGCGTCACCTCTTCCAGACATATCCCTAACAAGCCCACAACCACCACTCGCGCACGCCGGGCCAAATGGCCCGGCGTTTTTTTTGGCCAGGGCCTGAAACCCACCCGGAGGCTGGTCGTACGGTGAGGGGAGGCCTGGTCGTCCGCCTGGCGTCCCCAACGTTTTGCCGGATCCGGGCGTCTAAAGGAGCGGCTGGCCTGCCAAGCCACAGCAAGCACGAACCGGAGCGACGCCCATGGGCCACAGCCTGCGGACCGCGCAGCGCACGCGTACCATTGCCCGGTGTGCTCCTCCCACCACGATCCTGCTTTTCCTGCTAATGACAGTCACGGCCATTCCGGCAGCGGCGCAGACGCCGCCGACCGCAACGGCCGCGGAGCCGGACAGCTTCGTGCCGAACGTACAACCGGTGCTGCAGATCGAGCGTGCGCGGGGGCCGATCGAGCTGGACGGCGACCTGGACGACGAAGGTTGGGTGGGCGCGGCCCGGGCGACGAACTTCGCCGTATTCTACCCGGACGAAGGGGAGAAGCCGCCGGTGGAGAGCGAGGTACTGGTCACCTATAACGACGAGTACCTGTATCTGGGGTTCATCGCTCACGACGACCCGAGTAGGATCCGCGCTTCGCTTCGCGATCGGGACGAGATGTGGAACGACGACTACTTCGGCATCCTGCTCGACACGTACGGCGACGCCTCGTGGGCGTACTTCCTGTTCGCGAACCCGCTGGGCGTGCAGGGCGACAGTCGCTGGTCGGCGAACGCCGGCGAGGATGCCCGCTTCGACATCATCTTCTACAGCGAGGCCAAGATCACCGACGAAGGCTATCAGGTCGAGATGGCCATCCCGTTCAAGAGCCTTCGTTTTCCAGACCGCGAGGTACAGGAGTGGCGAGCGACGTTCTGGCGGACCTGGCCGCGTGACAGCCGCGCGCAGCACACCTGGGCCGGCATCAGTCGAGACGATCCCTGCCTTCCTTGCCAGTGGGGGACGCTGGCCGGGATCCAGGGTGTCAAGTCGGGCGGCGCCCTGGAGCTGATGCCGGCGCTGATCGCCTCGCAAGCGGGCCAGATCGAGGACGCCGACGACCCGAGCTCGGGCTTCAGCAACGAGGACCCGGAAGCCGAGCTGTCGCTATTCGCCCGCTACCCGTTCTCTTCGGGTCTAACGACCGAGCTGGCGCTGAACCCGGATTTCAGCCAGGTCGAGTCGGACGTCGCCCAGATCGACGTCAACACGACGTTCGCCCTCTTCTTCCCCGAGCGCCGGCCCTTCTTCCAGGAGGGGAGCGACCTGTTCCAGTCGTATTTCCAGGTGCTGTACACGCGGCAGATCAACGACCCGCTGGTGACCGGTAAGCTGATCGGGCGCATGGGTCGGACCACGCTGGCCTACCTGGGCGGCCTGGACGAGAACTCGCCGATCCTGCTGCCGTTCCAGGAGCGGAGCTACGTCGGTATGGCGGGGAGGAGCCTATCGAACGTAGGCCGTTTCCAGCAAACCTTCTGGCGTGACTCGTACGTGGGAGCGATTCTGACCGACCGGCGCCTGGAAGACAACAGCGGGTCGGGCACCACGGGAGGAATCGACGGGCGGCTGCGCTTCCTGGAGAACTACAGGATCGAGTACCAGGCCCTGGCCAGC
>JBDHHM010000114.1:0-6186 GCA_039589355.1 Gemmatimonadota bacterium
GAGGGCGGGCCGGCTGCCGCGCTACGCTTCCGCGACCACGGTTAACAGAAGAACACCGGTACAAGTTGAACCTCGCGCGCCGGAAGGTCCGTACATCACTTACCGGGTACAGAGTGGCGACAGCCTCTGGGCCATTGCCAAGCGTTACGACGTCACAGCGCGCGACCTGATGTTGTGGAACGGGCTGACGACGAGTCGAATCTACCCGGGTGATGAAGTTCGAATATACGTAGACACCAATTAGATTCGGGGATTCGGGGATTCGGGGATTCGGGGAAGAATACCAAAGGGGCGCCACCTCACTCGGTCGGCGCCCCTCTCATATTCTTCCCTAACTCCCCTACTCCCCGACTCCCCGAATCCCTAACTCTTATTCTCCCAGCACGGCCTTGGCGTATCCATTCGCCGGGTCGATCCCGCTGCGCAGCAGACCGCCAACCCGTCCTGGACCGCGGTTGTAGGCGAGCAGCGCCAGGCGCGTATCGCCGTTGTATTCGTCCAGCAGGTAGCGGAAATAGCGGAACCCTAGGTGCAGGTTGATCTCCGGGTCGAATAGATCCCGCGTCTCAACCGTTGGGTCCAGCCAGCGAGCCGTGCTCGGCCTGACCTGTGTGTAACCGATCGCGCCCACCGAGCTCACTGCCGTTCGCCGGAACCCACTCTCCACACGCACCAAATTGAACGCCAGCTCCGGGTTCACATCCTCCGCCAAGGCGATGTCATAAACCTGCATCGCCCGGTTCGCCGGAATCCGGAACTCGCCCGAGAATACCTGGATCTGTCCGAGACGCTCGACCTCCAGCGTCTTCAGCTCGATCTCGCTTCGCAGATCACGGTTCTCCGCCGCCAACAACGCCAGCTCCGAACCCAGTTGCTCCGCCGCCGGGTTGCCGGCCTGCGGTATGCCGCCGACTACGCTCGCCGCCGCGATGGCCATGGCCACCACGATCAGCGCCCAGACCGTCGCTGGCACTTCCGCCAGCTTCGCCCGGACCTGCGGCCACCGGACGGAGACCGCCTGTGCCTGCGTTTGCCACGTCGATGTATAGTCTCGCATTATTTTCCCATCCTGACCTTACGATCCTCCCCTCGCCTCTGGACCCAACGCCCGGGTGTTCCCCGGGACCCTAGAAGGGCCCTCTTCCCTAACGGCCACACCACGAATGCTTTTTCCGCGTGGGATACAGTCGGCCGACCAGCTGTCCGCGCCAAGCGCTGCCGCCTGGACGCTGCCGGAAGCCGGGCCAAAGGCGGAACTGGGATCGTAGGGGATCCTACAGTTTTGGCCCACACCTCACCCACCACCACACAGGCCAACACGCTGTCAACCTCGCATCGGCGAGTCATACTTAACTACGAATCGCGCCGCTGCCAGGTTCCACTTCGGCCGCCACTCTTCTCGACCAATCGGATGGTGAACTCCATCCCGCGATCGAGTGCCTTGCACATGTCGTAGACGGTGAGCAAGGCGGCGCTGGCGGCCACCAGCGCTTCCATCTCGGCACCGGTCCGGCCAGTCAACCCGGCCCGGGCCTGGACCTTCACACCGGGAAGGTCGTCATCTAGGGTCAAAGATACATCAATTACGTCGATCTGTAACGGGTGGCATAATGGGATCCACTCTGCAGCCCGTTTTCCGGCGGAGATCCCGGCGACCTTGGCGACGGTGAGTACGTCGCCCTTCTCCAGGGCGTTCTGGCGGATCGCCTCGAGCGTGGCGGGTTGCATGCGGATCGAACCCTCTGCGATCGCCGTCCTGCGTGCCTCCTTCTTGTCTCCAACGTCGACCATGCGGGCGGCCCCCTGGTCGTCCACGTGAGACATCTTACGCTTCTTCGATGCCATCAGGCGCCTCCGGGCCCGGCCGGCCTCGCTGACGGGCCTGCCACGCGGTCGGTTCCGAGCCGCGTGAGGTTGGCGACGATCAGCTGAGGGTTCACGTTGCGGTCGGCGAGGTCCCGGGCCTCGTCGACAGCGTCCAGGAGCTGCACTATCCGGATGAGATCCGGCGGAGGGCCGCCGGCGAGCGTGCCGACGGCTTCGGGATCGGAGGCGGCGGCCCCTGCTGTAACGGCCAGGAGGTCGCGGAGCAGGCTGCGGGCTTCGCCAAGTAGTCGACCGAAAGCGCCGCGTGCGCCGAAGGAGCGGAAGCGATGCGCGGCGGCGAGCTGGGCGGCCGGCCGGCCGTCGAGCAGGGCCCGCACAAGCTCGCCTGCGTTCTCCCGCAGGGTTTCCTGCTCCTCGTCGCGGAGCTCGAGCGCTCTGCCGATCGATCCGCCGCTTCTGCTTGCGAGGCGACGCGCGTCGGGCTCGGGGATGTCCGCATGTGTGGATAGGAAGCCGGCGATCCGCTCATCGGGCAGGGGCGCGATTCGAACGGCCTGGACCCGTGACCGAACAGTTGGGAGCAGGGCGCCGGGCACGTCGCTGGTGAGGATGAGGGTCGTGTCGGCGGGCGGCTCCTCGAGCAGCTTGAGCAAAGCGTTGGCGGCTTCGGGGCTCCCGAGCCCTGGAGTGAGCGCTTCGGCGCGCCCTATGATCAGCACCTTGGCCGGCCCCATGGCGGGCGACTTCTGGGCCAGCCTGCGCATGGTGTGGACGGCGCCCACGTAGATGCCGGTAGCGCCCTCTTCCTCCTCTAGATAGAGCGGATTCGCGCGGCGTTCTTCGAGGGCGGCCGCACGTAGATCTTCCAACTTCTGCCTTAGCTGCTGGGCGCCGGAGGCTCGCTTCGGGCGCGGCAGCGGGAAGAACCAGTTGATGTCCGGGTGCTGCAGCTTGGCGCTCAGCCTGCAAGAGCGGCACGTGCCACACGGTCGGGCGCTTTCGTCGCTGCAGCTGACAGCGGCGGCGATCCAGAGAGCCAGGCGCTGCTTGCCGACTCCCCGCGGTCCGTGGAGGAGGAGCGATTGCGGTAACCGGCCGAGCGCCGCGGCCCGGGCGAACCGCTCGCGGATGTCCTCGTGACCGAAGACGGCCAGATAACCGGGCTCAGCCACCCGATCTCCTCAACCAGGGGCGTGGGTCTACGGCGCCGCGGTTGACCCGGAGCTGGAACTCCAGGTGGGGACCCTCGGGCGTGTCGACGCCTCCCACCCGGCCCAATACCTGCCCCGTGGCCACCAGGTCGCCTTCGCGTACGAGTATCTCCGATAGATACAGAAAGACCGTGTAATAGCCTCCGCCGTGGCTGAGGATCACAGAAGGCCCATAGCTCATGTAGGGTTGCGCGAATGCGACCGTGCCGGTGGCCACCGCTTTGACCTCGGTGTGCTCCGCGGCTGCGATCCCCATGCCCTGCCGGATGATCACCGTGCCGTCCGGGTTCCTTTGCTGGCCGAAGCCGTAGATCACTCTGCCCTGAACAGGCCAGCTGAGCGTGCCGCGGTCCTCCGGCGCCAAAGTGCTGGCCGTCGGCGAAGCCGCGGCGAGGGCCTCGGCAGCTTCCCGCTCCCGCTCCAGGCGGTCGAGCAGGCCGGTGAGCTCGTTCTCCGCCAACTCCAGCTCCTCCAGCTGGCGCGCCGTGGTGGCCTGTTGCCCGCGTGCGGTCTGGAGACGGCGGCCGCGCTCCTGTTCCAAATGGTAGAGGTCCTGGATCTCGCGAACCTTCTCGGAGCGTACATCGCGCAGTCCCTGGACTTCGCGCCGCAGCATGTCGTATTGCTCTTCCAACAGGTCCTTGAGATCCTCGATCTGTCTCACCAGCAGCCGGTCGTGCAACGCGACAAGGTAGAGATACTGGTAGCGGTTGATGAGATCGCCGAAGTCCTCCGCCGCCAGCAGGACCTGCCAGTCCGCCAGCGGTCCCCGTACGTACAGGTCGCGGACACGGCGAGCGAAGAGGACTTCCTTCTCCACCAGCTGGTCTTGCGTTCGCAGAAGATCGGACGTAGTCGCCACAATTTGCTGATCGCGAAGCGACAGCTGGTGGTCCATCTCGCGCAGCAGCGCTGCATGGTTCCTGGCCTGCTCGTTCAGGTTCTCCAGCTCTGCGCTCACGTCGTGGATCTGGGCCGACAGGTCATCCATCTCGTTACGCAGGCGACGCTGCTCATCTCGGATCGCCGCCAGCTGCTGGCGGCTCAGGCGGATCTGTTCTTCCAACGGTGCGATGGGGTCGTCCTGGCCCAGAGCCGGACCCGCCAGGGCGAATACGGCGAGCGCTGCAAGGGAGCGAGCGCGTAGAGGGGCAGGCGCCGGTTTACGCATAGGTGATAAGGTGCCGTCTCAGCGCTGTGTCGCTAGCTGCTAGACCCAGGACGCCCCCGGCCAGCACGCCGAGGCTCGCCCAGAGCGGCGGCAACCACTCCAGGTCCATGAGTGAGCCGTTCACCGCCAGGTATGCCGCGTAGGTGAGGAGCAGGGCGAGTGCGCCGCCTGCCAGCCCCGTTATGAACCCCTCGAGCTGAAACGGCCGGCGAACGAAGCCGTCAGTGGCGCCGACCAGCTGCATGATGACGATCTCCTCGCGGCGGGCCAGCACGGCCATTCGCACCGTCGTGCCAATGATCAGGATAGCGACGACGGCGAAGGCGATCCCCAGGATGGCGGCTACGGCGCCGCCCAGTCGCCGCAGCTGGTAGATCTTCTCCACCCACTCGCGCCCATATTGCACGTCCTCGACGAACGGGTAGAGCGCGATGAGCTCGGCGACGCGCTGGACCGACTCCGGGTCGCGGTAGTCCGGTCGTAGCTGGACCTCGAGCGAGGCGGGAAGTGGATTCACCTCCAGATCGGTGAACACCTCGCGGAACTCTTCCAGTTGCTGCATGGCGTTCCGCATCGCCTCGAACTTAGAGACGTGGATGGCGTTCTCCACTTCTGGGAAGGATCCGACGTCGTTCTGCAGAACCTCCAGCTGCTCCGCAGAGACGTTGTCCCGGAGATAGGCGACGACCTCGACGCGACGCTCGATCGTTCGGAGTGTGACCTCGACGTTGTAGGTGACGAGCCCGAACGTCCCGAGCACGAACAGGCTCAGCCCGATGCTCATGGCCGAAAGGACTGCAAGGCCGGGCGCGCGCCGGAACGCGGCGATCGCCTCGCGCACGCTATGATTCGCCATCGGCCTTGCCCACCTCACCAGCCGAGTCGTAAACGACCGCCCCATCGGTGAGCTCGATCACGCGGTACTGGGGGTAACGACGCACGAGATCCAGATTGTGTGTCGCCATGAGTACGGCCGTGCCGGCGGAGTTGATATCCCGCGTCAACTCGAAGATGCCACGCGACGCACGCTCGTCCAGGTTGCCGGTCGGCTCGTCGGCGAGCAGGACGACCGGGTCGTGGATCAGGGCACGGGCGAGAGCGATCCGCTGCTGCTCACCCCCGGAAAGCTCCTCCGGATAAGCGCCGGCGCGGGACGCCAACCCGACCTGCGCCAGCAGCCGCTGCACCTTCCCCTTGGTCTCGCTGCGCCGAGCGCCGGTGACTTCGAGGGCGAAGGCCAGGTTCTCAGCCGCCGTACGGTCGCGCAGCAGGCGGAAGGTCTGGAACACCATGCCGACCCGGCGCCTGAGCCTCGGGATGTCACGGCGCTTCATCCGCATGGAAGAGTAACCGGAGACCCGCACCTCGCCGTCCGTCGGGCCCTCGACCATGTGAATTAGACGCAGGATGGTCGTCTTGCCCGCACCCGAGGGACCGATGAGAAACGCGAACTCGCCCTTCCTCAGGTGGAACGACACGTTCTTCAGAGCAAGCCCGGAGCGCGGGTACTCCTTGTAGACGTTGATGAGCTTGATCACGAGACCCGGTCGCCGGGGGTGGAGCAGAGGGCAGGGGTGGCTGCCTTCATACGTCGGCCAATCTACTGGACTTCTTGGGGGACGTCAAAGCGCGCCGCGCGAAACTGACGGCGGCTTCCAGCGCCGCCCGCATCGACGCCGGATCGGCGCTCCCACTGGCAGGCCGAGCGTCACGTTGACAGCCGACCCAAATGCGGCCGTCTTGATCGCCGCCATCCCCACGTCGTGGTAGGGAGCCAGCACGGCATCGCACGCGGTCTTGATCGCCGCCATCCCCACGTCGTGGTAGGGAGCCAGCACGGCATCGCACGCGCCGCGCATCGCTCGCAGGAACACGGTATCGGCGGGGTAGGGGCCATCGATATCGACCCCTTCGCGGCGCAGCCCGGCGATGGCCGGCTCGCACACACGCTCTTCCTCGTCGCCGAACAGCCCATCG
>JBDHHM010000115.1:0-5853 GCA_039589355.1 Gemmatimonadota bacterium
GCCACGCCCACCAGGATCAGCCCGTGGCCAAGCTGATCGACCCCCAGGCTGTACCAGAAGCCGCTCTTTTGGCAGTCGTTGAGCTTGGGGTACCGCTGACCCAGCTTGGCGCGGCCGAAGTCGAGCACCAAGTGGGTGGAGAAGACGATCGCGGTGGCCTCACCAAGGGTCGGCCAGGCCATGCCGACGACGAGCGCGACCACCAAGGCCACGAGCAGCGCATGCACGGCGGCATGCGCGGCGATGAACAGCAAGGGACCGCCCACCGCTTTCGCCTCCTGCATGCGGGGGGTCGCCAGCGGCGTGTAGTCGCCCAGGTAGTGAGCGAACAGCAGGCCGCAGAGCAGCACAACCGCCTGACCGGTCACGCGTTCCTCCTCTGTGGCTCGCCTAGCCCCAGGATCTCGCGGTGGAGTGGGATCTCCTCGAGGAAGCGGCGGCGCAGCTCGGCGTCCTCGATTAGGTCGGCCCTTCTGCGCACCGTGTCGCGGGCTTCACCGAGCACCTCGAGCTTTTCATCCTCGCGTCCCAGCGCGCTGAGGGCGCGTACCCGCGTGTACAGGACGACCTCCTCCGGCCCCTGTATGTTCCCGTGAAGCCTCAGCTTGCGGGTCGCCTCCGCCGAGGCCCGATCCGCGCCCTCCAGGTTCCCTACGTCGAGGGCGAGCTCCGCCTCGCGGTTGAGCGCCATGATCTCGACGTGGACCAGCCCGCTCTGCTGCGCCAGGGCAAAGGCGCGCCGGGCGCTATGACCGGCCTCCGCGCCGCTTTCGATCTGGGCCAGTTGCGACCAGGCTCGCGCTTCGAGGCCGGGCTGCGCCAGCTGGCGGGCCGCCTCGCACACAGTCTGCAGCAGGGTGGTGGCGGCGGCGCTATCGCTGCGCGCGGCACACACCATCGCCAACGCCAGCCTGGCGCCCGACTGCGCCTGCAGCGAGCCGCACTGCTCCGCCAGCTGCAGCGCTGATCGCGCCGCCGTCTCCGCCGCCTCGTAGCGGCCGAGGCCGCGCAGCGCCGTCGCCTGGTGGCCGATCACGCGCGCTTCCGCCGGCCGGTACCCCAGCTCCGCGTACTGGCTGCGTGCCGCCTCGAAATAGTCGAGTCCCGTCGTGAAATCGCCAACATCGACCTGCACGAGCCCGAGCCGGTCGAAGATCTCCGCCTGGCCGAAACGATCGCCAGCTTCGCGTTCCAGCGGCAGCGACGCCCGGTAGAACCGCAGCGCCTCGGCGCAGTTGCCAGAGAGATGCGCGACCCGGCCCAACAACCTCATCACATCGGCCTGCATCGAGATGTCACCCGTTCGCTCGAAGCCCGCGAGCGCCAACTCGCCTCGCTCGCGCGCGCCGGCGAGATCGCCCGTATCGAGCAGGTAGCGAGCCCGGCGATAGTCCGCCTCCGCCGTGACGCCTGCCTCACCCAGGTGACGCGCCAGCGACTCCAGTTGCTCGATCGCGGCACGCCGCCGCTCCACGTCCCCCGCTTCTGCAGCGGTCTCCTCGGCCAGCGTGAGCAGCTCCGCCGCCGCGGCCGAGCCGCTTGCCAACTCCAACGCCCGCTCGGCCAGCGATTGCGCTTCGGGCAGCGCGCCGCGTGCCAACGCCAAGTGCGCAGCGCGGCTAAGGAACGGCAGCGCCCGCTCCGGATCCTTGGAGCGCTCGTAGTGATGGGCGATCCACTCGTCGTGGTCCGACGCCGCTCCTTCAATCCGACTCTCCAGCCACTCGCCCACCGCGCCATGCAGCTCGGCGCGGAAGCCGCGGAGCATGCCCTCGTAGGCGACTTGATGTAGCATGAGATGCTCGAACAGGAACTCGCGATCGCCACCGATCGACGAGGCCGACTGCGCCCGCACGAATGCGCCGTCCAACAGTTGCTCCAACTCTTGATCGACCGGCCGCCGGGCCAGCACGTCGGCGAGCACACCAGCCCAGAACCGGCGCCCGACGACCGCCGCGTACTGCAGCACGGACTTGGTGGCGCTGTTCAGCGCACCGATGCGAGTGGTCAGCACGCTCTCGATCGTGTCGGGAACCTCTAGCTCCTGAACATCTTCGCCCACTCGCCAGACGCCATCGACTTGAGTGAGCGCCCCACTCTCCACCAGCGATTTCAGCGTCTCCTCGATGAAGAGCGGGTTGCCCTCGGCGCGGCCTATCACGCGTTCCAGGAAATCCTCCGGCAACTCGTGCGTTCCGAGAAGCTCCTCGATGAACTGGCCCGCTACGTCCGGCGTGAACGGCCCGAGCTTGATCCGATCACTCACAACCTCCAACAGCCGACCGAGCACAGTCTCGTCTGGCAAGGGATCGCGGGAGACGAGGACCATCAAGAACGGGCCGGCTAGACCGAGCTCGGGCAGCTGGCACAGCGCCTCGAGCGTCGTGCGGTCGGCCCAGTGCAGATCCTCAAGCACTAAAACGTGTGGTGACTTCGCGACGCCTAGCAGGCAGCGCCGCAGCGCGGCGAGTACGCGATCGTGCCGTTCGCCGGCGCTGTAGTGCTGCAGCGTCCTCTCTTCCCCCATCGCGCAGCTGCCCAACACGATCTTTAGCCCGGTGATCTCTTCCGGTGACCACTCAGAGGGCGCGGCGCCCACGATGCGGGCGATCGCCTGCTCGATAGCCGAGTCGGACGCGACGTCGTAAAGTTCGCGGATGAGCTCGGCCAGCGGCTCCCACGGTTTGCTGCTGCTGTACGGGTAGCTGCGGCCCTGTGCCCCTCGCACCCCCGGAAGGCCGTCGCCGTCCACCAACTCCGCGACCAGGCGCGACTTGCCGATCCCCGGGGGACCGCTCACGGCGCACAGCCGAAACTCGCCGGTGGCCGCGGCTGTCCATTGTCGGCGTAACAGCGCCAACTCCTCGTCCCTCCCCACCAGGGCCGTTCGCCTACCCTGGAACCCGCGCGCGCTCATTCGCTCGGCCCGCACGCCGCGGACGTGACGGGCGGCGACCGGCTCGCGCCGCCCCTTCACCTGCAGGACCTGCTCATCGTCGTACTCGAACAGGTGCCGGGTCTGCTCGTAGGTTTTGGCGTCCACGAGGACGCGTCCGGGCTCGCACAGCCCCTCCAGCCGTGCCGCCACATTGACGGTGTCGCCCACCGCCGTGTAGTTCTGGCCGCCGCCGCCGGCGAACAGTCCCATGACCACCGGCCCGGTGGCGACCCCGATACGCAGCTCGGGGCGATAGTGGCCGTCTCCTCCCGACTCGCCCTGCGTATTCTTCCACCCGCACAGCGTACCCTGCATGCCGAGTGCCGCCCGCACCGCGCGTTCCGCCTCGTTCTCGTAGGCCACAGGCGCGCCGAACAGCGCCATCACACAATCGCCGATGAACTTGTCTACATAACCGCCCCAGCGGCTGACAGACTCGCAGAGACACTCCAGGCAGTCGGCCACCAGCTCGCGCACTTCTTCGGGATCCATCTCCTCGGTCAGCTGCGTGTAGCCCGACAGATCACCGAAGAGCACCGTAACGACCCGGCGGTCGGCTTGGGCGGGCGAGGAGAGCGGGGCCCCGCAGGCCTGGCAGAAGTGCGCCGACGCCGGGTTCAGCGTCGCGCAGGCAGGGCAGCCGGCGCCCTCACAGCTCTCGAGTGGTGTCCCACAGCGCGCGCAGTACTGCGCACCTTCGGATGCCTTCTCGCCGCAGGCCGCGCACGCGTGATCCGGGGGCGTGTTATTAACCTCTACCATACATCCCTTCCTGCAGGCCTTAGCGCTGCGCTGTTCCCTGCGCAGCCTGGGCGTCGTGGCTGCCCGACGCGGCCAGCATCATATCGCGCATGCGTCGCGCCCGAAACTCGAAGATCTTGCGCAGACTGTGGGCGACGAAGATTCGATGCACGAGCGCCCCACCTGGCACACCGTAGTTAACTCGATCCAGCATTAGCGTACCGTCTTCATTCTCCGCGAAGGTGTGCTCATGTGTCCACCATCGATACGGGCCGCGGCGCTGCTGGTCAACGAACCGATACGGCGGTTCCCAGGCCGTGATCTCACTCTGCCAGTATACCGGCAAACCGTACAGCCACAGTCGGTAGTCCAACCGGGTGCCCCGCCCCATCACGATGTTATCGGGGCCGAGTATCTTGAAGCGCAAAGCCGGGGGAGCTGTCTCCTCCAAGTTGCGCGTGACCGCGAAGAAGTTGAATACATCCTCCGCTGACCGCGGGAGCCAAAGCTTCGCCTCCAGCCGATATCCTTTGGATTGCCTGTCTATAATGATGCTCATCGATCGGTGTCGCCGGTCTTCAGGCGGGTTACCTCGGCGTTCAGGTCCCTGATTCGCCCGGACAGTTTCTGCACGATTCGGAAAGCGAGCGACGCATCTTCCGCGATCCGGCGCAGGAAGGTCTTCTTGTCAATCGTCAAGAGCCGGGCCTCACCCAAGGCCCGCACCGTCGCCGAGCGCACCACCCGCTCGAAGATCGCCATCTCGCCGAGAAAGTCGCCCGCCCCCAGGACCGCCAATTGCACTTCTCCAGCTTCACCTTCCTGGAGAACCTCCACCTCGCCTGCTTGAATCACGAACATGCAGTCGCCCTCGTCGCCCTGGCGAACGATTACATCGCCGGCTGCGTAGAGCTTGCCAAGTGCACCTTCTTTCATGACTCCTCCGTCGCCGTTCTCGTCTTCGAAAACGCTGCCAGCGCGCTGTTCCAAATGAGGCGCGACACGAACCCCGGCCGCACGGTGCGGAGGAAAATGTCGCGATACGGTGCGCTACCCGTGAACATGTCCCAGAGCACCATGCTCATGTGCGGCGGCGCACCCTTCTTGCGCTGCTCCTTCTCGACCATCCGCACCATGCCCCGCCGCACCGGGCCCAGCTTCTGGATCACCCGTGTCACCTGAAACACGAGCTCTCCCACCCGGTTGTCGGTCCCCAGCGATCGACAGGTCGGCCAGAAGCGGCGCCGAAAGTCCTCGGCAGCGACCCCTTCGAGTATCGCGGTTACGGCGGCGGCCTTCGCCGTGCGGTAGGCCGCGCCGATCCCGTCCTTATACAGCCGTGTGACGCCAGAATCACCGATGAAAACGATTCGGTCCGCGAAGGGCCCCACGGCACCACGGACGTTAATCCGCGGCGAGCAATGACAGAGATTTTCCGGGATCTCAAAGTCACTTGGGAAGCAGGCCTTCACCTGCGGCGACTCGAGGAACCTCTTCACCAGCGGAGCGTCGATATCCTCGCCGAGCAGGCAGACGGTTACGTAATCGCCCTTCGGTATGAGCGCGCTGAATTCGAGGCGCGGCATATTGAGCAGCAGGACGTGCATCGAGCTGCCCAAGTATTCTGCCACCTTCTCCTCGCCCAGACGCAGCTCACAGATGTAGGTCTTGGAGGTCCGCGGCGGCCGATACTCAAGCCCCAGCCCTCCGAAGACCTTCAGCACCGGGGAATTCACACCCACGGCGACGACCAGAAAGTCGTAGGTCTCGCTTTCCTCGTCTCGCGTCTTCACTTCAAGCCGGCCGTCGCGTCGGCTGACGTCGGCGACGCGCTTGCGGACGATGTTCGCGCCCTTGCCAGCGGCCAGCTCCTGGAGGTAGCCATCGAAGCTTCGCCAGCGCGCCTGCTCCTGGTCCCTTGGGCCCGCCCCCCGGTGCACCGCGGCGATCCGCTTCTCGCTTTGCGGCGTATCGATGTGGACAACGCTGCCGTCCACCGTGTGCAGAACGTAGGAATCGAGTCCCCGCTGCACCACCGAATCCGGCAGGTTGATCCCCTCCGTGGCCAGGTGCTGCACCAGCGACTCGGAGATTATGCCGCCGCAGTTGTTGCAGCCGACGGGCCCGGGCCGGCTGTAGTCGCGCGGCTCGTAGATGTCGAGCTTGACATCCAG
>JBDHHM010000116.1:0-7672 GCA_039589355.1 Gemmatimonadota bacterium
CCTACGACGTTGATCATGTCGAAGATCGGCAGGTACATCGACACGATCATACCGCCGACGACCAGGCCGAGGAAGACGATCAACAACGGTTCCATCGCCGCCAGCAACGCTTCAACCGCAGTGTCGACCTCGTCGTCATAGAAGTCGGCGATCTTGTCGAGCATTTCATCGATGGTACCGGTCTGCTCACCGACGTTGATCATCTGAGTGACCATCGGCGGGAACACGCCGGACTGCTTAAGAGGTTCGGCGATCGTCTCACCACCGGCGATCGACGAGCGGCTGCGCATCACAGCGTCGTGGATCACGCGGTTACCGGCAGTGCGCGCCGTGATCTCGAGTCCGTCCAGAATCGAGACGCCGGACGACAAGAGCGTACCGAGCGTCCGGGTGAACCGGGCGACGGCCGTCTTGCGCAGCAGGTCCCCGAGGACGGGTACTCGCAGCATCAGCCTATCGAGAGCGAGCCGGCCGGCGGATGTCTTGTAGTACATGCGTATGCTGTAGACTCCGGCGGCCATAAGACCGAGCATCAACCACCAGTACGTCTGGAGCATGTCCGACATCCAGATGACGAGGCGCGTCGGGGCCGGCAACGTCATGTTGACGCTGGAGAACATGTTCTCGAACGTGGGGATCACGAAGACGAGCAGCACGGTGACGGCGATCGTTGCCACGGCGAGAATGACCCCCGGGTAGATCATCGCACCTTTGACCTTCCGCACCAGCGCCTCGTTCTTCTCCAGGAACACGGACAGACGCAGAAGAACGGTGTCCAGGATACCACCGGCCTCACCCGCCGCCACCATGTTCACATACAGCTCGGTGAAGACCTTCGGGTGGTTACGGAGCGCGTCGGCCAGGGTAGCGCCCGACTCGACGTCGGCCTGTACCTCCTTGATGCTGTTGGCCAGGAACTTGTTCTCCGTCTGCTGGCCGAGGATCTCCAGGCACTGCACCAGTGGCAGACCCGAGTTCACCATGGTGGCGAACTGTCTGGTGAAGTGCACCGTCTCCTTCATCTTCACGCGGCGGCCGATGACGAAGCTGATGTCCTTCGGCTTCTCCCTCACCGTCACGGGGATGAGTCGCTGCCGCCGCAAGTAGCCGATAACGGCCTCGCGATTCGGCAGATCGACGTTACCGGTCTGGATCTCTCCGGTTACAGTCTTTGCGCTGTAAATAAAGACTGGCATCTCTTAATCCCCACAAGCCGATTGCTGTGGCATCGTGCGACCGAGTGTCACACTTGCGCTTATTCTACGCCGGAACGGGCTCACCCGCCAACCTCAGCAGCTCGTTCGGATCCGCCGACCGCTTCAAGCACTCCTCCAGCTTGACCTCACCGTTGAGGTAAAGCTGATACAGAGCATCGTTCAGCGTCTGCATCCCGTGCTTCTTACCGGCCTGCATGAGTCCATAGATCTGCTGGATCTTCGCTTCACGTATCACGGAGCGAATAGCGGGCGTCGCGATGAGAACCTCACAGGCCACGCAGCGGCCTCGCCCGCGCGCTTTGGGCAGGAGCGTCTGTGTCACCACACCCTCGAGCACGAACGATAGCTGTGCCCGCACCTGCGACTGCTGATGCGACGGGAATACGTCGATGATTCGGTTGATGCTCTCCGCCGCCGAGTTGGTGTGCAGGGTGGCCAGCGCCAGGTGGCCGGTCTCGGCAGCCGTCAGGGTCATCGCGATCGTCTCGAGATCGCGCATCTCGCCTACCAGCAGGACGTCCGGATCCTGTCGCAGAGCGTACTTGAGCGCGTTAGCGAAGCTTTGGGTGTCGCTACCCACCTCGCGCTGATTAATCATGCAGCTCTGGTGCCGGTGGATGAACTCGATCGGCTCCTCGATGGTGATGATATGACCTTTACGCCCCTTGTTGATGTGATCGACCATCGAGGCAAGCGTGGTCGACTTACCTGATCCGGTGGGCCCGGTAACGAGGACCAATCCACGCGGACGCTCCGACAGCTTTCTGAGGATCGGTGGTAAGCCGAGCTGCTCGAAGCTTAGTATGTTGAACGGGATGAGCCGGATCGCCATCGCCACGCACCCGCGCTGTCGATAGGCGTTGCCACGGAAGCGCGCCAGGTTCTGAATCCCGAACGAGAAATCGAGCTCGTCCTCCTGCTCGAACCTCTTCTTCTGACTCTCGGTCAGGATCGAGTAGGTCAGCTGCAGAGTGTCTTTGGGCGTGAGCACGTGGTCGACGTTGGCATTGGCCAGATCGCCGTCGACCCGGAGCTTCGGTCGGTCGCCCGCGGTCAGGTGGAGATCGGAAGCCCCCCGATCGATCATCTCCTCGAGCAATCCGCGTACACTCAGTGTCGTCATATGTTCGTGCCCGTAATTCGCGCCTCGTGGCGAGGCTGCCGGCTACCTGTCTGCTTCGGAGTTCTTGCGCTAGGCCACCAGCGAGACGGTTCGGCGGCGGCCGAATGATCCATGAGGCTATGTTACTCACAGCAGGGGAGGTAGTTCCCGGACCGCAGGCCGAAGCGATGAGGTCGGCCCATGCCGGGCTGGCCGCGAGAATTACGCCGCAGTCTCCTTCAGAATCTCTTCCAGCGTCGTAATCCCCCTGTTTACCTTGATCAGCCCGTCGTCGCGTAGGGTCAGCATTCCGTCATCGACCGCCTGCTGCTTCATGACATCGGCGCTGTCCCCGTGCATGATCATGCGGCGGATCTTGGCAGAGACCGGCATGACCTCGTAGAGCCCCTGGCGGCCCCTGTGGCCCGTACCTTCGCAGTGATCGCATCCCTCACCCTTGAAGAACTTTATCTGCGCGGCCTTCTCAGCGGGGATCTCCGCGGCTTCCAAGATATCCGCATCATGCGTGGTCTCGGTCCGGCAGGTGGTGCAGATCCGGCGCACGAGTCGCTGGGCCGTCACGAGATTGACCGCCGAGGCCACGTTGAAGGGCTCCACTCCGATATCGATCAGACGCGTGATCGTGGACGCCGCGTCGTTGGTGTGCAGGGTCGATAGCACGAGGTGACCGGTGAGCGCGGCCTTGATGGCGATCGAGGCCGTCTCCATGTCACGGATCTCACCGACCAGGATGATGTTGGGGTCCTGACGTAAGAACGCGCGCAGCGCGGCAGCGAACGTCAGGCCGATCTCGGGCCTGACCTGGGTCTGGTTGATGCCGCGGAGGTTGTACTCGACCGGATCCTCCGCGGTCATGATGTTGACCTCTTCGGTGTTGATCTTCGTGATCGCCGAGTACAGGGTCGTGGTCTTACCAGAGCCCGTCGGTCCCGTGACCAGCACCATGCCGTAGGGATTGCGTATCGCGTGGAGGAAGTCCTTCTCGGACTGGGGCTCCATGCCGAACTGTTCAAGGTCGAGCTGTAGGTTCGATTTGTCGAGGATACGCAGGACGATCTTCTCGCCGAAGATGCCGGGCAGCGTCGAGACACGGAAGTCGATGACGCGCTTACCCATCCGCATCTTGATGCGCCCGTCCTGCGGCACGCGGCGTTCGGCGATGTTCAGGTCGGCGAGGATCTTCACGCGGCTGGTCAGCGCGGCCTTCATCTTGAGCGGCGGCCGCATGATCTCGCGCAGGGCGCCGTCGACCCGGAAGCGGACCCGGATCTCCTTCTCGTAGGGCTCGATGTGGATGTCACTGGCGCCCTTCGAGACGGCGCTGATGAGGATCCCGTTGATCAGCTTGACCACGGGGGCCTCCTCGACCTGCGCCTGCAGCGCCGTAACGGACATCTCGTCCTCGGCCGAATGCTCGTCGACGACCTCGATCTCTTCGTCGTCGAACTCCTTGAGCAGGTCCTGGAGGTTGTCTTCGCTCGTCTCGTAGTACTTCTCGACCGCCTTGCGCAGCGAGTACTCGCCGGCCACCACCGGTTCGATGTCGTAGCCGGTCGAGAACCTGAGCTCGTCGATGGCCTCCAGGTTGGTGGGGTTCGCCATCGCCACCGTCAGTGTCCGACCGACCCGGCGCAGCGGCAAGATCAGGTGCCGGACCGCGATCTCCGGCTTGACCAGCTTGATCACTCGCTTGTCGATATTGTCGATCCGCGACAGGTCCACCGCCTTGACGCGGTACTTCCTGGCGAGCACCCGCGTCAGGTCGGTCTCGGAGACCACGCCCATGGCCACGAGCGTGTAGCCGAGGCGGTGGCCGTTGGAGCGCTGTTCCTGCAGGGCGCTCCGCAACTGGTCCTCCGTGATGAGGCCTTCGCGGACCAAAAGGTCGCCGATGAGATCGCTAGCTTTAGTTCGGGTCGCCATGTCGATCGGAATTTTGACTGCGCAGCTGTTAACCGTGCGGGGGAGATGACAGCAAGTTTCAAAGCTGCTAGAAGTTACGGGAAGTGTCAAGGTCCAACACCGACCAGAGCGCGCAGCCGCTCCAGCGTCGCCGGTCCGATACCCGGCACCTCCAGCAGATCGTCGACCGTCCGAAAGGAGCCGTGCTCCCCACGCCACCGCACGATAGCGCTGGCGCGGGCCGGGCCGATGCCCGGTAGAGCCTCCAACTCCCCGGCCGAGGCTCGGTTCAGGTCGACGACCGCCGCTCCCGGCGGGCCGGCCGGCCTCGACCTGCCTGCCCCGCCGCCTGGCGCGCCGCCGTTCCCCGCCGCCGGCAGGGTGGTATACGGCGCCAGGCGTCTTACCGTACTACTCCCCAGCCCCGGCACCCGTTCCAATTCGCCTAAATCCCAATATGGCCCCTCCCTCTGACGGTGGTCCAGGATCGCCTGTGCCAGGGTCGGGCCGACGCCGGGCAGTCGGTCGAGCTCGATCTCGCCGGCGGTGTTGATGTCGATTCGCTCGCCCGTCGCCAGCGGGCGACGCCGGCGCTCTTCTTCGGCGCGGATCGACTCCGCCACCGCCAGCGCCGCATCCACTTCCGTCACGGCGGCCAGGCCGCGGTCGGCCACGCCGGGATCGGGGGGCGCGAGCAGCACGCGTCCCACGGCGGCCAGGAGGACGAGCGCCGAGCTTGCGAGTAGCGCCTTCGTTTCGCCTGCGGTGAGCGTCAACCGGTTTCTTGGGATGGGACTCCGGGAATCCGGGACTCCGGGAATCCGTGGAATCCGTGATTACTCGAGCATTACAACATGTGAACCTTCGAATTCAGGTGTTCCGCATCCCTCATTCCGGTTCCGCTTCGGTTGTTCTGTTGCACTATTGATCTCGAACCATGCCTTAACGTGCATCGAGCGGCTCAACGGATCGTCAACGGGGCCAGGTTCGGCTGTCCTATCAACGGACTCTGTACTGCGAAGAGAGCGCGACTTGGGAAACTCGGACCCGGCACCGTGAAAGGGCGGGCGCGGCGATGGGCCATGAGCGGACATTTGGAGCGCGGTGGCCCGTACCGCGAAAGGGGGGCGCGGCGATGGGCCACGAGCGGACATTTGGAGCGCGGTGGCCCGTACCGCGAAAGGGAGGGCGCGGCGATGGGCCATGAGCGGACATTTGGAGCGCGGTGGCCCGTACCGCGAGAGGGAGGGCGCGGCGATGGGCCACGAGCGGACATTTGGAGCGCGGTGGCCCTTTATCGGCCCTGGTCGCTCACCGCGCGACATGAAGCGAGGGCCCATCGCCGCGCCCGACCGCACCGCGACATGAAACGCGGGCCCATCGCTGCGCCCGACCCCTCACCGCCCTCGATAGATCAGCCGCGTCATCACGGCGCCGACGACGCCGAGGCTCGAGGCGGACACCTTGTCGGGCGTGTCGTCCGGCGTGTGCCAGTAAGGTTGATGGCAGCAGTCTACGATGGGCGGACACCTTGTCGGGCGTGTCGTCCGGCGTGTGCCAGTAAGGTTGATGGCAGCAGTCTACGATGGGTCGGAATGCCCGCCTCGTTCAGCGGTATGTGGTCATCACGTATGGGCCCCCCGAGGGACCGGTGGAAGACGTCGCCGAACCCCATGTTGTGGGCGATGTTCCAGACTCGATCGACGACCTCGGGCGCGTAGCTGTTCGAGTAGCCCTCGACGTAGAGATCGAGATCCCGACCGCCCACCATGTCCAGCAGCACCCCGAACTCGGGCTCGAACCCCTCCGGCAGGTTGGCGGCGAAGTAGCGGGAGCCGAGAAATACATCGCGGTCAACGGTGAAGTCGCCGTAGTCCTCGCCGTCCACCAGCAGCAGATCGACGCCGCGCGGCGGAGGCGAATCGCGCATCATCGACGCCAGTTCCAGGAGGATCGCCGTGCCGGACGCGCCGTCGTTGGCGCCGGGGACCGGCCTCGCGCGGTCCGCCGGATCGTCGGCCTGATCGGAGATCGGACGGGTGTCCCAGTGAGCCAGCAACAGCACCGATGGGGTAGAGTTCGGCCGGAAGCGGGCCAGGAAGTTGACCAGCGGCAGCGTGTCACCGGCGACCGTGACGTGGGTGAAGCTCTGCACGATCACCGTATCGGCCCGCTCCGCCAGAAACTCCTGAACCCACGCTGCCATCTCCCGATGGCCCTCGCTGCCCGGGACACGCGGGCCGAAAGCGACCTGCCGTCGCACCAACCCGTAGGCAGACGAACCGTCGAAGCGCGGGTACGAGTTTGCGGCGGGCTGAGCCGCGTCGGCGTTCGCCTCACCGTCTGCGCCACCGCAGGCGACGGCTGCGATCGCGGCGGCGATCAAGAGCGCTACCGAGAGCGCGGGTCTGGTCATTCTGTTCAACGGATCTCTCCTGTCTCGAAGAGGAACTGTCCGAAGAGCGATATCTCAAGCTGCGTCGACCCGAGCCGCTGGCCAAGCTCGCTCTGGGTGTCGCGCCAGAACGCCTGCAGTCCGACCACGAACGGCGTGACATCGGTGTTGACGGTCAATCCCAAGTCACGGATGACCAGGTCGGTGAACGGCTCGCAGGGCGGCACGTCCGGGTCGGGCAGCGGCGGCGGCCCCAAGAAGGCGGACTGCAGACGCCGGCACTGATTCTGGCCGTTCTGCGAGAAGCGAAGCGAGACCCGGATCGGGTTGCGAAAGCGCCCGGTCGTGCTGAGCGGCCGCACCTGGCCCGTCAGCTGGAAAGTATGGCCGGTCTGGTCCCTGAAGGTTACACCGGTCGGGTCGAGGCGCTCCTCGTTGGTGAAGGTGACGCTATAGGTGATTGACCACTGGGTCGTCAAGACGAGGTCGAAGCTGAACGGGATCGTGGTGATCTCGCTGCCGCGATCCTGGTTCGCGTTGCGGATCACGCTGGTGTTGTCACGTACGGTATAGCCGGTACGGAAACCCAGGCCCGCAACCAAGCCCTGCAGAAAACGCGGGACCGGCAGCCGGTTCCAGCTGAGGCTCAGGTTCGGCCAGGTCGTCCGCCTCGTCCGCATCCGGGTGCGCCGCGACCACGTGAACAGGTCGTTGGTCGAGTAATCCACGTTCAAGCCGGCTCCCAGCGGAAGCCGGAAGCCGGAATCCACGTTCAAGCCGGCTCCCAGCGGAAGCCGGAAGCCGGAGCTCAGTGCAAGGGTCTCCGTGTCGTTCACGCGGCTGGCCGTGTCACCTGCCTGCATCCGGAAGTCGTCGAGCCCTCCGAACCCCAGCTGGTAGCCCAGTGAAGGACTGGCCGCTTGGCGCCGGAAGCTCGAGCCCAGGGTCGCGACCCAGGTAACCGAGAACACATCGATACGGTCCATCAGCTCGAGTACGGCCCCGACGATTCCCGAGCGTTCCTGGCCGGCGACG
>JBDHHM010000117.1:0-6176 GCA_039589355.1 Gemmatimonadota bacterium
CGTGGCCGCCATATCGAGCTCGGGCCCGCCGCCGACTGGCTGCTGCAGTAGACGAAGCGGATCCCCCGCCCCGTCCCGACGCAGGCGTCGGCCAGCGCGGCGGTCGCGTCCCGGTTGGCGGCATAAAGTGCCCGCCGCGAACCCCGCGTGAGCCCGGCGCAGTGGACGACGGCATCGATCCCGGCCACGGCCTCCTCGAGACCGCCCTCCTGCAGATCGACATCGACCAGCTCCACCGGCTTGCCCTCCAGCCAGCGCCGGTTGCTGCTCGCCCGTACCGTGCAGCGGACGCGGTACCCGGCCTCGAGGAGCACATCGACCACGTGACTCCCCACGAAGCCCGTGCCACCCGTAACAAGAACAGTCTTATCTGCAGCCATGTCTATTGAACACTGACCATCGAACATCCCACATCGAACATCGAGCCAACACCCGAACTTCTAACACCGAAAACCGAACGTTGATCATCCAAGAGTGGACCCTCTCGGTGTTTGACGTTCGACGTCCAGTGTTCGGTGTTGGATATCGGTCTTCTTCTTCGACGTTCCCTATCCCGAAATCGACTTATCATAAAGACGATAAATCTTGTAAGGACTAAACCCCATCTTCTCCACGGCCAGGCGCATCGGCTGGTTGTCCTCGAGAATCCACGAGGTCTCCGCCATCCGATGACCCTTGCCGGTGCCACGCTTGAAGATCTCGAGGTAGAACATCGGCGCCATCGGACCACCTCGATATTCCGCCGTTACCCCCAACGTGATGACCCGGAGCCTCGTCACCCGGCGAATGTGCCACAGAAACTTGATCAGCCCGAAGGGGAAGAGCCGTCCGTTCGCGTGGCGGATCGCCTGGTTCACGTCGGGGAGCGCCAACACGAAGCCGACCGGCTCGCCGTCGACCTCGCCGATCATCGCCAGATCCGGGTCCACCACCGGCTTGAGCTGCTTCGCCATGTAGTCGACTTCGGCGTCGGTCATCGGCACGAACCCCCAGTTACGTTCCCAGGCCGCGTTGTACAGCTTGCGGACCAGCGCCACCTCCTCCTCGAACCGGTCCATCCGCAGCGACCGCACAGAGATATCGCGTCCGTACCGCTCGATCAGTTGCTGCAGCTTGGCGAAGCGCGGTACGTCGAACCCCTCGTAAGTAACCTCGTAAGCCAGCAGGTCCTTGGCCTTCTCCAGCCCCCAGCCCTCCAGCAGGTCGACGTAGTAGGGCGGGTTGTAGGTCATCATCACGTAGGGAGCAGAGTCGAAGTTATCGATCTGCAGCCCGCACTCGTCGTTGGTCGAGAAGTTGGCCGGCCCTCTCAACGTGTCGAGCCCGCGGCCGGCGACCCACTCCGCCGCTTTGTCGAGCAACGCGCTGGCGACCGCCTGATCTTCCACCGACTCGAAGAACCCGAAGAAGCCGACCTTGTCGCCGTGGAACTCGTTGTGCAGGGTGTTCTCGATCGCCGCGATCCGGCCGGCGACGCGCCCTTCCTTGTAAGCGAGGAAGAGCTGCACGGCGCCGTGGCCGAAGAACGGGTTCTTTTTCGGATCGATACGCTTGTGCTCTTCCACGAGTAGCGGCGGTACCCAAGCCGGGTAGCGACCCGGATAGATCCGCCACGGAAAGCGCACGAACGCTCGCCGCTCAGCCCGTGTCTCTACGGGTTTGATCTCAACGCTCACTTGCTGACTCGCTGGAAATCGGGATGACGGTGAGTGACTCGACCTATATGACGGCCAGCTTCTTGCCCACCTGCTCGAACACTGCGAGGACGTGGTCGAGCTGGTCGTCCGTGTGCGTCGCGATGTAGCTCGTGCGCAGCCGGCAGCTGTTTTCTGGAACCGCCGGTGGCATGACCGGATTCGTGAATATGCCGGCGTCGAAAACCGCCTTCCAAAAGACGAAGGTCTTCTCCATCGGGCCGATCATGATCGGGATGATCGGCGTCTGGGTCGGGCCGATCTCGAAGCCGAGGCTGCGGAACCCGTCCATCATCCGCTGCGTGATCTGCCAGAGCCGCTCGCGCCGCTCCGGCTCCTGCTCGATGATATCTAGGGCCGCCAGCACGGTGGCCACCGCCGACGGCGGCATGCTGGCGCTGAACATCAGGCTCCTGGCGTGATGCCTCAGGTAGTGGATTACCGATTCCGGGCCCGCGACGAAGCCGCCGATCGAGGCGAAGGACTTGCTGAACGTCCCTACCGTCAGCGGAACGCGGTCCGTCAGACCGAAGTGCTCCGCCGTCCCTGCACCTGTCGGGCCGAGGTAGCCTATCGAGTGCGCATCGTCGACGACGAGAACGGCGTCGAACTCCTCACACAGCGGCACCAGGTTCGGCAGGTCCGCGATGTCGCCCTCCATGCTGAACACGCCGTCCACAACGACCATGCGGCCGCACTCGCCTCCATCCGCGCTGACCTCCGCCTCGATCTGGCGGCGCAGACCCTCCAAGTCGCCGTGCTTGAACCGCGCCACCTCGCCATACGCCAGGCGGCTGCCGTCCACGATGCTGGCGTGGTCCAGCTTGTCCAGGTACAGCCGGTCGTTTCGGCCCACCAGCGTCCCGATCACCCCCAGGTTCGTCTGGTAACCCGTGCTGAAGACTAGCGCCGCCTGGGAGGCCATGAACTTGGCCAGCCGCGCCTCCAGTTGCTCATGAAGATCCATGTTACCGTTCAGGAACCTGCTACCGGTGCAGCCGCTGCCGTATCTCTTGATGGCGGCCTGCGCCGCCTCCACGACTAAGGGGTGATGGGTGAGGCCCAGGTAGTTGTTCGAGCCGATCATGATCTTCCGCTCGCCCGCGACGTGGGCCTCGGTGTCGGATGAGCCCTCGATCGGCACGAAATAGGGGTAGTACCCCGATGCCATAACCTCACGTGCACGCGTGAAGTTGCGGCATTTATCGAGAATATGCATTCTCCCCCCGGGAGGTTGAGAGCGCCGTAAGTTCCTGCTAAATTGGCATTACCCTGTCGGGTGTAAGCCCGATTCTACCCGCTCAGGGCTCGGTCGGCAAGGATTCGGCCTCCTGGCTCTCCCCTCCACAGATGCGCCCCGGGACGAGCGTTCCAGAGGTGAGGGTGCGCGATACCCATGAGACGGAACGACACTAGCGGATTCACTTTCGTCGAGATCATGACGGCGCTGGCCTTGCTCGCCGTTCTCACGGTTATCGCCTGGGGGAAGTTCAGCAAGTCGTACGACGAGGCCCTCGAGGCCACCATGACGTCGGATCTCCGCAACCTGGCCACCGCCCAGGAAATCTACTACCGGGAGCACCTGACTTACGCCGATGACGTGATCCTCGTCAGCGAAAACATGAACCCCAGCCCCAAGAGCGCCATCACGGTCACCGACGCCCACGCCAGAGGCTGGGCCGCCTGGACCCATATTGACGCGACTGACAAGCGCTGCGAGCTCTATGTCGGCCGCGATGTTTCCTCACCACTCGGCTACGCCTCTACCGCCGAGCGCATCGTCTGCGACTCGCCCTAGTTCAGTATGCTGTAGACGGTAGACGGTGCAGAGTGGGAGGCGCCGGGGGTCCTGCGAGCGAAACTCGCGAGCCGGCCTGGAGCCGCGCGGGCGGTCCGAGCGCAGGTGGTGTATCCGAAGCGAGACCGCCCGCCGGCGACCGCTAGAACCCCAGGATGGCTCGGTACTCGGGGTTGATGCGGTCGGGAGTCCAGAACGGCTCCCAGACGAGCTGGACTTCTGCCTGTTCGACGCCCTCGAGCTCCTGCACCACCATCCTCGACCCGTTGAGGAGTTGCGGCCCCACCGGGCAACCGGGGCTGGTGAGCGTCATGCGGACGTGCACGCTGGTCCCCTCTATCTCGATATCGTAGACCAGGCCAAGATCGACGATGTTGAGGCCGACCTCGGGGTCCTCGATCTGCTTCAGCGCTTCCCTGACCTGATCTTCAGTTACCATCGCAAGCTCACGGCTCGGTTGAGGCAAGAGGTTTCTGGTTACAGTCGCGAGGTCGAAAGCTAGTCGACGTTCACCACCTGATCAATTAACGCACGGTAGCGCCTTGTGGCTCCCGCCAGCACTCGTATTGTTTGCGTAGCCGGGTTGGCGCTGCGGCGCCACGTCGACGACACTGCAAGGGCGAAGCGCGATCAGATGCCGATTTCCAACCTCCAGGGGGAGCCCGGGTGAGCCGGCGGAACCGGACCGACCTCGTACTGGCCGCTCCGGCCTGCGCCTTCGCTCTGCTCTCGAGCGCAGGCTGCGCAGGGGTGCCGGAACCGCCGGAACCGGTACCGGCGCCGCAAGAGCCACCGGTCGTCGAAGTCAGGCTCGACGAGCGGCTACGCGAGATCGAGCCGCCCGGCCGACTGGCACCACTTATCTACTGGACGCCGGCCGTCCCCGGCGAAGGCACCTTCGTCGTCCTCACGCTGGAACCGGCGCCCGGGGGCCTGCCCGTCTTCGAAGTCCGAGCCCGCGCCCGCGACAGAGAGGCCGTCCTGTCATCGCTCGACGGTGGCGCCTACTTCGGCCTCGTCGCCGCTCCGCTCGGCGTTCCTGAGGTACCGGTCGAGATTACCATCACTCTCGTCGACGGCACCCAGATCACGCGCCGCCTCTCGCTGCTGGTCGAGACGCTCGACTTTCCGGCCACGCGCCTGCGGGTCGCGAGCCGCTTCACCGCGCCCGACCAGCCTGCGGTCGAGCGAATCCGGCGCGAGCGCGAGATCGTCCGCGCTGCCCTGGCGACCGTCACCACGATACCGCTGTGGGAAGGCGCCTTCATCATGCCGCGCGCCGACGCCACCACCAGCCCCTACGGTCAGCGCCGCCTCTTCAACAACGAACTGAGGAGCCGGCACACCGGGCTCGACATCCGCGGCCGCACCGGCGATCCGGTCTACGCGTCGAACGACGGCCGCGTCATCCTGGCCCGCAACCTCTTCTACACCGGCAATGCCGTTTACATCGATCACGGGCTGGGCATCGTCACCGGCTACTTCCATCTCTCGAAACATGAGGTGACGGAAGGTCAGTGGGTGGAGAAAGGCCAGCTCATCGGCAGGGTCGGTGCGACCGGCCGGGTCACCGGCCCGCACCTGCACTGGGGCCTCTACCTGCAGGGCGCTGCCCTCGACCCCAGTACGCTGCTCGGGCCCGACCTGGCTCGGATCAGCGACCGCCTTCCGTCGCCAACAGTGGTCGTCGAATAGACAGAGGCGAGCCCGGTTGGACTCGCCCCCATTCTCATCATCGCCGACCCTCTTCGGGGGCCGGCTAGCGCCGCCAGTCTACTGCTGCTCCAGAACAATCTCGACGACCGCCGGTTCATTTATCCCATCCGGCGGGTCGTCGAAGTCGATCGAGTCCTCGCCCCGCATAGTGATCGTCTCGCCGTCGAGCCCGAACTCGAACATTATCGAGCCCTGCGGTTCCACTTCGTCTATCATGACGATCATATCGCCGATGATCATCGCCACCCCGCTCTGATCCTCAGGCAGTTCGTCCGGGATCATCAAAGTCAGGTCGTAGCTTGCGTCGGCGCCGACCGTGACGCTGAGGCCTCCACCCAAGTCGATCACGTCTATCGTGTCGGTCGGCGTCGGACTGCTGACGAACCGGAACTCCGTCGCCTCCCACGTGCCGGCGAGGTCCGCCGCCGTCATTCCCGTGGCGAACTGGAACACCGCCCGCAGCTCCGCCGGTTCGGTGATGCCGTCAGGCGGGGCATCGAAGTCGTAGTCCACCTCGTCGGTGAAGATCGTCAGCATGCCCCCCGACAACTGGACGGAGAAGGCGGCCGTCTCTCCCGGCGATTCATCGTCCGTCACCAGCAGGACGCCTTCCTCGACCAGCATAGCCCCCTTGATGAAATCGGCGCCGCTCCCAAACGGCGCTGCCGCCCCGATCGTGTACCTGCCGTTGCCGGCTACGGTCAGGGTCACAACGGCGCCGATCGCGACGAGGTCGACGGATTCCGCCGGGTTCTCCTGGTTCGTGAACTCGAACTCGTCGCCGATCCACGACCCGACTAAGTTCGCGAGTGTGACGTTGCTGGGCCCGCCGTCATCGTCGCACCCGACGAACAGCCCGGCACTCAGCACGAGAGCCACAAGTACGCTTGCCCTTCTCATCATTTCCTCCTGAACTCCGGCCGCTGACAAAGCCCCTCGTGATGCTAAGGTTGCCTCTCACTACGCAC
>JBDHHM010000118.1:0-5646 GCA_039589355.1 Gemmatimonadota bacterium
GCGGGAGTAGCTCAGTTGGCAGAGCGCGAGCTTCCCAAGCTCGAGGTCGCGGGTTCGACTCCCGTCTCCCGCTCTGAAACGGGGCGGTAGCTCAGCTGGTTAGAGCGCTGCGCTCACATCGCAGAGGTCGGGGGTTCGAGTCCCTCCCGCCCCATGTTCGGTAGCCGGTAGACCGGTAGCCGGTGGCCGGTGGAAGTTCGAACTCTGAGCGATCGAACTTTACCGGCCACCGGCCACCGATCACCGGCTACCGAAAAGCGGGAGTAGCTCAGTTGGCCAGAGCATCAGCCTTCCAAGCTGAGGGTCGCGGGTTCGAGTCCCGTCTCCCGCTTTGATAGGATGGCGGACGTCAGCCTCAATTTGCTCGGTGCGGCCCGCAAGTCCTTGAGGTACCTGGTTTACACGCGGCCGCTGAACCGTGTGATCCGCGGTGCGCTGCGGCCGTTCAGGCGACTGCTCCCGGACCGATTCCTCTATCGCATACCGCTGGTGGGCGAGCTGCCCATCGTGATTCCCGGCAGCCCGACGTTCAGGCTTTCGATCAACGGGTTCGACCTGGTGGCCATGCCGCTCTATTGGCGTGGCGCGCGCGGCTATGAGGAGACTGCCGTTCGCACCTACCTCAACTTGTTGGGCGACTGCGGGACGGTGATGGATGTGGGAGCCTACGTCGGGCTCTACTCAATCCTGGCGGGACTGCACGATCGCGATCGGCGGGTCTACGCGTTCGAGCCGATGCCGGACATCGCCGACGTGCTGGAGGAGAATGTACGGCTCAACAGGCTGTCGAACGTCGAGGTCGTGCGCTCGGCCGTCGCTGACCGGGATGGCAAGGCCAGCCTCTACATCCCGTACGCGGGTCTGCCGACCAGTTCCTCGCTCAGACGTGGGTTCCGCGAGGCGCGCAAAACGATTCGCGTTCCCACGGTCAGCCTCGACACCTTCGTGCGCAGCCGTGGGATCGAGCGCGTCGACCTGATGAAGATCGATACAGAGACGACCGAGCCTGAGGTACTCGAAGGCGCGTCGTGGGTTGTGACCCGTGACGAGCCCCTTATCATCTGCGAAGTACTGCTCCAGGACGCGGCCAGCCGCCTCAACGCATTCTTCGACCAGAGGGACTACGCCTACTTCCTGATCACGGGCGCCGGAGCGACCCGCAGGAGCGCGATCGTGGCCGACCCTGCAGGCGAACACCCGGACTACCTCCTCGCGCCCGGGTCGAAGCTGTCCCGTTACCCGTCTGTTTTCCGCCACCTTTGACGTGGGCGACCGTTGCCACTCCCTCCAAGGCTCACCAGACAGTAAGACGCTCGCGATTGCGTTCACCGAGTTAGAACTTGTCTATCTTTTGACATTCTATATGGGATACATGACCCGATACCGGCCACACATTCCCGTCTCCCGCTCTTCTCTTCTGGTTAGGGCCGTGTCGCCGGGTGCCCGAGACGCTACTCGGGAGGGTCGAAGGGGGTGATCGACAGGTTCATCTCCTCCTCAGCGGGATCCAATTGTCCCTCAAAGTGTATCCGCTCGCCGAATCGCCCTCGCCCCCCGCACGGTGTTCCAACAAAGGACAGGCGATGAACAAG
Organism: Gemmatimonadota bacterium; assembly: GCA_039589355.1. Lineage (GTDB taxonomy): Bacteria > Gemmatimonadota > Gemmatimonadetes > Palauibacterales > KS3-K002. The sequence goes on from JBDHHM010000118.1 coordinate 1,593, forward strand.
TTGCTGGCGATTCTGCTGGCCACGCTCGGCGGCTGGCTGGGGTGGTGGCTCGGGGCGTTTCTGGGGACGGCCACCGGGTTCATGCTGAGCATAGTCGGCACGGGGATCGGCCTCTACCTCGGAAGGCGGATGGCGGCTTACTACCTGGGCTGACGCTCAGGTCGCTTTCCGAAGCTCCGCTAGCTGCTCAGAGATGCGCTCTCGACCCGGAACGGTCGCAAACTCCTGCACCCACTTCTCCAGGTACACCCAGTCCAGATCTTTGCCCCTACGCCGGGCGACCGTCGCGGCGTCTTCCAGATCCCTCGGTCGGCCGGCGAAGAGCTTGTGGATGATCAGGTCCTCGGCCGACGCGAAAGGCACCGAGGCGCCGGCCAGCTCGACGAACGTGGCGCGGCCGATGGCCTGCTGCTCGTAAGGCGTGACTGAGAACACGAAGTCCACACGAATCCCGCTGGCTGTGTGGTGAGCGGGAAGCACGAACGTCCGGCGAACGAACTTCTCGACGTCGTCCGGGAGTGGCTGGAGTTCCAGTGCGGCGCACACATCGAGCACTTCCGATAACCGACTGGGATCCGCACCGAGGGTTATGTCTATGTCCTCTGTGAGGCGCGGTCGACCGTGGAGCAGGACCGCCTGCCCTCCGATGAGCATGAAGGGGATGCCACGGGCCTGCAGCTCGCGGGCGATCTCAGCGATGAACGCCGAAAAGTCAGGAGGACGGGGGGAGTCCATTGAGAGCGCGAGCGATGGCCAGGTCGGGCTCCAGATCTGAGAGCCAGTCCTCACGGCCGTCGAAGCCCAGCGCCCGGGCCTCGGCCCATAGCGCGGCGAAGCGCTGCAGGGCCATCTCATAGGTCATGCCCTCGAGCGCCTCGCGCTCGTAACGCCTGTTCAGCTCCTCGAGCAGCTGCGACGGTTCGATCATGACCTAAATATACCTCCTGCCCGGACGATCCGCCGAGGGCGCGGCTGGCCCGCCGCGCACACACTATCTTGCTGGTTGGCTCACTTCGAGCGCCGCCGTGTAGGCCTGGTAGAGCTGCCGTATCGCACGCACGTAGCGCACCGGCTCGCTGCAGCGGCAGTAACCGTAGCGGGCGTGACTGTAGTACTCCGAGCGGGCCAGCAGCGGCATCACCTGGGCGACCTCACCGAACCAGATGTCGGTGTCGCGACCGAGCTCGCGCGCCAGCCGGCGACCGTCCTGCAAATGGCCGTAGCCCGCGTTGTAGGCGGCCAGTGCGAACCAGATACGCTCCTCCTCCGATTCGATGTCCTCGAGACGGTCGTAAACCTGGCTCAGATACTTCACGCCGGCGTGCACCCCGGCCTCCGGGTCGCTGACCGACGCGATGCCCAGCTCGCGGGCCGTGCCGGGCATCACCTGTAGCAGGCCGAGCGCGCCGGCGAACGAGCGGGCCTTCGGATCGAACCGACTCTCCTGATACATCTGTGCGGCGATGAGCCGCCAGTCGAACCCGTAGCGCCCGGCGTATTCTTTGAGCAGATCGTCGTAGGGCGAGAGCTCGCCGCTCGCCGACGGGCGGGCGGACACGCTCTCGCCGATGCGGGCCGGATCCTTGAAGTACCTGTTGTAGGTGACGTTGAAAAAGAGACCGCGGTACTCCGAGCGGTGGAAGGCGTCAATAGCGGCCGCGAGCTTTTCCGACCCTGCCCGCACCGCCCAGGCGTGGGGGACCGAGTCACTCAAAGTCATCGCAGCGTGGATGTCGTCGCGCCAGGCGAGCTCGATGCCGAGGATGTGGCTGTCGGCGACCGTCAGATCGTATTCGCCGCCCGCGACGCGGTCGATGATCTCTTCCGTCTCCAGCTCCTCGGGCGCCGGCGCGAGCTCGAACTCGATTCCCATGTCCTGAAGCCGGGTCAGCGTGTTCCAGTAGGCGCTACTGCGCCGAACGACCACCGTGCGGCCTGCCAGGTCGCGCGGTTCGTGCAGCGTGGAGTCGGCGGTCCGGGCCACCACCGTTTCGATGGCGTAGTTGTAGGGTCGGGAGAAGACGATGTCCTGTGCGGCCCGTTCTTCAGTCACCGTGAGGCCCGCGGCGACGATATCGCCCCGCCCCTGGCGCAGCCAGGTGAGCAGGGCGGCGCGATTGGGCGCGACGATGATCTCGAGGCGGGCGCCGATTAGCTCGGCGAACCGACGGGCCAGGTCGTACTCGAAGCCGACCAGCTCGCCACGCCACACGAAGTAGGTCGATGCGCTATTGCGCGTCAGGACCCGCAGTACCTTACGCTCGCGTATTCCATCGATGTCATCCGGATAGCGGGTCGGTCGGCGGGCGCCGAGGTTCCGTCTCTGAACGAACCGGTCTACCGCTTCGAGCAGCCGAGGGGTGCTTGCCCGCAGGCCCCAGGCGGTCTCTCGTTCCTCGCCGAGGTCGAACGCCACGCGCAGCCCCGGCTGGTAGGCCAGCACCTCTACTGCCAGGTTGTCGTCGGCGGCGCTGACGTCGAACTCGCCCGTGGCGACGCCGTAGAGGATCTCCTCGGTGTCCATGTCCTCGGGGGCCGCGACGAGCTCGATCTCCGGGTGCTGCGTTTGGAGTGCTTCCAATGTACCCCAGAAAGATGATGAACGGCGCGCGACTACCTGCCGGCCCTCGAGGTCGGCTGGGCTCTGGATCGACTCGTCTTCCGCCCGCACGATGATCTGCTCGCGCACGTGTCCCACAGGAACGCTGAAGGTGATCTGTCGCCGGCGTTCCGGTGTCACGGTGAGGTTGGCAGCGATGAGGTCGCCCCGACCCTCGATGAGCGCCGGGATGAGATCCTCGTGCTCGTCCACCCACACGTAGACCGGCTCGAGCCCTACGCTCTCGGCGAACGAAGCGGCGACATCCAGCTCGTAGTCGAAGGGGTGGCCGTGACGCGGCAAAACATCGGCTTCGCCGCGCCGCGGCACGAGGACTCGCAGCTCGCCTCGCTCGAGGAGTATCCCGAGATCGCCCGTCTCAAGATCGCCGCCCTCGCAGCCGGCGAGGGTCGCCAGCAGTAGCGCGGACCATGAGAGCCGGGCCGCCGTGCGTAGGGTACGCCGGGTCATCGCTCAATCGTAGTCAGTATGGTCTTGGCGGGTTACATAACGTTAGGCCCTGGACCGAGAGAGCCACAAGGACCCGAGCCGAATCTGAGGAGCGTCACTCCGAAAGCGCCCCCGACCTGCCGGTCCCTGCTGTTACAAAAGGCTTGCCGTGTCTGGCCCTCCTTATTAAGATCAATAATCATTCTCAACTACCGGGGCCACCAGCTCCAGCGTGTTCCCGGCCTACATCGCAGTAGTTCATGCCTGAGAGGTAATCATGGCCATTCGACTGGGTGATGACGCCCCCAACTTCTCCGCCGAGACCACCGGCGGGCAGATCAATTTCCACGAGTGGAAGGGGAGCAGCTGGGCGGTGCTGTTCTCGCATCCGAAGGACTACACGCCGGTCTGCACGACCGAGCTGGGGCGGGTAGCCTCGCTGCGTGGTGAGTTCGAGAAGCGGAACACGAAGGTGATCGGGTTGAGCGTCGATCCGCTGGAGAGCCACGCGGGTTGGGCGCAGGACATCGAGGACGTGACCGGTCACGCGCTCAACTTCCCGCTCATCGCCGACCACGACCGCAAGGTCTCGGACCTCTACGACATGATCCACCCGAGCGCCGACGACACGATGACCGTGCGGTCGGTGTTCGTCGTCGGCCCGGACAACAAGGTGAAGCTGACGCTGACCTATCCGGCCAGCACCGGGCGGAACTTCGACGAGCTACTGCGGGTGATCGACTCGTTGCAGCTCACGGCCCAGCATGCCGTGGCGACGCCCGCCGACTGGCGAGACGGCGATGACGTGATCATCGGTACCGGCGTCACCGACCAGGAGGCCCACCAGAAGTTCCCCGGGTTCGAGGCGGTGAAGCCCTACCTCAGGGTCACTCCGCAGCCGAACAAGTAGTCCGGAACCCGGGAGCCCGCGAAGAAGGCACCGCCTGGATGACGGGCGGTGCCTTACTCCAGGCTCTTCTTCATGTCGGCGAGCAGAGCGACATA
>JBDHHM010000119.1:0-5617 GCA_039589355.1 Gemmatimonadota bacterium
CCCCGGAGCGCAACTCGTGAGCCTGTGAGGCTAGCGGTCCAGCGCCGGCGATCCCGCGTGCTGCAGGGCCAGGGTAGCCCACACTACGAGGGCCGCCCACAACGCCACACCGACAGCCAGGTGCAGGCCCCGGAGGTCGGCGGGGAGCTGACGGAGCACGAGGGCTGCGGCCACCACGATCTGCATCAGTAACAGGATCAGCGAGACCACTGACCAACGCGGGATCGGCGGCGGCGCTTTCTCACGCAGGGTCCTGGTCGTCGCAAGTATCACCAGGACCAGCATGGCGTAGGCGAGCAGCCGGTGCGTCCAATGCAGGTGAACGAGGCCGCCGCCTTCGGGGAAGATCCGGCCGTTGCAGAGCGGGAAGCCCTGGCACAACGGCCCGGCCCCGGTGTTGGCGACCAGGCCGCCGAAGAATAGGAGGACGAAGCCGAGAGCTGCCGTGGTCACCGCCCAGCGCGGGTAGCTGGCCTCCGCCCCGCCGGACTGAAAGGCCGGGCGTGCTTCCGCCTGAGCCTGGAGCCCGGCGATGATCAGAACCGCCAGGAGCGCCGAGGCGACGATTAGGTGGAGCACCACGGTCGCCGTCGGCAGTTCCAGCCAGACGGTGATGGCGCCGACCAGCACCTGGACGACGAGCAGGACGAGCGCGGCTATGGCGAGGCCGAGGATTGCGCGGCCGCCACTGAGTGCGCGCCGGTGGCGGAACGCGTAGACCGCCACGGCGGCTACGAGAACGCTGACGAACAACGCCGTCAGCCGGTGACCGTACTCGATCGCGGTCTCGAAGTCCATCGGCGGGATCAAACGGCCGTTGCAGAGCGGCCAGTCGTCGCCGCACCCCATGCCGGAGCCCGTGATCCTCACCACGCCGCCGAAGACGATGAGCGCGTAGGTGAAGAACGCGGTGACGAAGGCCAACGAAGCGAAACGCCCCAACGTCGCGCGCGCCGCCGGTTCGGAGTGCTCGGACATTCTCTCGCGCCTCCTGGTTTTCCTGCAGCTATCTGGTGGGGCAGGGCAAATATGGCGTTGCAGAAGGGAGGCGCCAGAGGTCCCCACCAAGACAGGCGACCGCTTCCCTTCTAGATTATTGGCTAGCCATGACAGAGCAGACCCGCACCAAGCTGCGCGTGCCGCCTGTCCAGGTGCCGCTGTTCGTTTTCCGGCGCCTGGGGCCGCGGCTCTACCCCCACCGCTGGGCGCTGACAGGCGCGACGGTGTTCCTGTTGCTGAGCGGCGGCATCGGGCTGGCGTTCCCGGCGGTCGTGCGGTACCTGATGGACGCCGCGTTCGTGGAGATGGACCGAGCGCTACTCAACCGGATCGCCCTGCTACTGCTCGGGCTGTTCACCGTCCAGGCGCTCTTCAGCTTCTGCCAGGTCTACCTGCTGGGAGCGACGGGCGAACGGGTGATCGCCGGTATCCGGAAGGATCTGTTCTCGCACCTGCTCACGCTGTCGCCCGACTTCTTCACCGAGCGCACGACCGGTGAGCTGACCAGCCGGCTCACATCCGATGTGGTGAGGTTGCAGGGAGTTCTCAGCTATCAGATCTCAGAGCTGCTGCGCCAGCTCCTCTACCTGGCCGGCTCGCTCACTCTGCTCACCCTGATGCACCGGCAGCTGACGGTGACCACGCTGGCGGTGGCACCGGCGGTCGTTTTTTTTGCCATGCTATTCGGCCGGCGGCTGCGTCGGGCGAGCACGGAAGTGCAGGACAAGATCGCGGAAGCGAACACGGTGGCGGAGGAATCGATCGTTCAAATCCGCACGGTGCAGAGCTTCGTGCGCGAGGCGTGGGAAGCGGGGCGCTACCGGCAGGGGATCGATTCGGCGCTGCGGGCGGCGCTCAGGCGGGCGTTGACCCGCGGCGTCTTCTTCGGCGCCATCACGCTCGTCACTTTCGGTGGCATGGTCGCCGTCCTCTGGCAGGGCGGGCGCATGGTCCTGTCGGGCGACATCACCGGCGGCCAGCTCGTCTCGTTCCTGCTCTACGCGGTCATGGTGGCCGCGGCCATCACCTCGCTGGCCTCTCTGTGGAGCGGCTATCAGGAAGCACAGGGCGCGGCCGAGCGGGTCTTCGAGCTCCTCGATCAGAAACCGACGGTCGCCGATCCGCCGCAGCCGGCGCGGCTGGAACCTGGGCGTGGCTGGCCTCTACGGTTCCAAGACGTCTGGTTTCGCTATGAGGAGTCGCTGCCGTGGGCCCTGCAGGAGGTCGAATTGCAGATCCCGCCCGGCGAGGTCGTGGCGTTGGTCGGGCCCAGCGGGGCCGGCAAATCGACCCTGGCCGGCCTGGCCTCCCGCTTCTGGGACCCAACGCGGGGCACTATCGCCCTCGACGGGATCGATCTGCGCCAGCTGAAGCTCGCCGATCTCAGGTCGGCGGTCGGTATCGTGCCGCAGGAGCCGATGCTGTTCGGGACGACGATCGAGGAGAACATCGCCTACGGACGCGACGGCGCCACGCGCGCCGAGATCGAGGAGGTAGCGCGGGCCGCCCACGCCGCCGAGTTCATCGAAACCCTGCCCCAGCGCTACGAGTCGCGGGTCGGCGAGCGTGGAGTGAAGCTCTCGGTGGGACAACGGCAGCGCATTTCGATCGCGCGCGCTCTGCTCAAGGACCCGGGAATTCTGATACTCGATGAGGCGACAAGCAGCCTGGATACCGAGAGCGAACGGCTGGTCGAGGAGGCGTTCGAGCAGCTGATGGAGGGGCGGACGACGTTGATCATCGCCCATCGTCTCAGCACCGTGCAGCGGGCCGACCGGGTGCTTGTGCTGAAGCGCGGGCGGATAGTGGAGAGCGGTACGCACGCGGAGCTCCTGGCGGCGGACGGGCTGTACGCGCGACTGTATCAGAGGCAGTTTAGAGACGATGAGTTCGCTCGAATTGGATAATGAGTGGAAGGGTGCCCCGGTAGCACAGAGAACATGACCAACGAGAACCAGAGCCCACAGCCGAAGCCCGACGACCCGCGTCGGCCGGAACCTGGCCGCCCGGTGAGCCGCCGTACCTACATGATGGTCGTCTATATCGTCATGGCGGTGCTGCTCTTCGTCGGCCTCAACTACATACTCTCCGACCGTCCGGGCGAAGAGATCAGCTACAGCGATCTCAAGGCCAAGATTGGTGCCGGCGAGGTGCAGAAGCTCACGATCAGTGAAAGGCGGGTCGTGGCGGAGCCGACGGAGACGGCGAAGGTGGCCGGCGCCCCGGAGAGCTGGGTCGCCGTCCGCGTCGACGATCCCAACCTGATCGAGCTGGTGGAGGGGCAGGGGATCGAGTACGAGGGGGCCGTCACCGACGGCATGGGTTGGATGCTGAATCTCTTGCTACCCCTCGGCTTGCTGTTCGTGCTCTGGTTCTACCTGCTGCGCCGGATGGGTGGACCGGCCCAGAGCGTGATGACCTTCGGCAAGTCGCAGGCGCGGCTGCAGGCCGAGGGGCACACGGGTGTCACCTTCGGTGATGCGGCCGGCGTCGATGAGGCGAAGGAGGAACTGAAGGAGGTCGTCGAGTTCCTCAAGCTGCCGGACAAGTTCTCTCGGCTGGGCGCTAAGATTCCCAAAGGCGTCTTGCTGGTCGGGCCGCCGGGAACGGGCAAGACGCTGCTGGCCCGGGCCGTCGCCGGTGAGGCGGGTGTGCCGTTCTTCAACCTATCGGGCTCCGAGTTCGTCGAGATGTTCGTGGGCGTGGGCGCGGCGCGGGTCCGCGACCTCTTTGCCCAGGCGAAGGAGAAAGCGCCCTGTATCATCTTCATCGACGAGCTGGACGCGCTGGCCAAGGCACGCGGGATCGGCGGACCGGTGGGCGGCCACGACGAGCGTGAGCAGACGCTGAACCAGCTGCTGGTGGAGATGGATGGGTTCGATCCGCGCGCCGGAGTCATCATCATGGCGGCAACCAACCGGCCGGAGCTTCTCGACCCGGCGCTGCTCCGAGCCGGCCGCTTCGACCGCCACGTGCTGGTCGATCGTCCCGACATGAACGGGCGGCGAGCGATTCTCGAGGTGCACGCGAAGGGCATTCGCCTGGCGGCGAACGTCGACGTCGATGTCGTGGCGCGGCGGACGCCGGGATTCGTCGGCGCCGACCTCGCCAACCTGCTCAACGAAGCGGCGCTGCTCGCCGCGCGACGCGGCGGCGAGGCCGTAACGATGGAGGACATCGACCGGGCGACGGACCGGATCGTCGCGGGCCTCGAGAAGAAGAACCGCCTCATCAATGAGGATGAGAAGCGGATCGTTGCCTTTCACGAGGCGGGCCACGCGCTCGTCGCCCAGTGCGTCGAACACGCCGACCCCGTCCACAAGATCTCCATCGTCCCGCGCGGCATCGGTGCGCTCGGCTATACGCAGCAATTGCCGACCGAGGATCGCTACCTGCTCACGCGCGCCGAGCTACTCGACCGCATCGCCGTTCTGTTGGGCGGTCGCGTAGCGGAAGAGATCGTCTTCGATGAGATCTCCACCGGAGCGCAGAACGACTTGAGCCGCGTCGCCGAACTGGCCCGCAGCATGGTCCTCGAATATGGGATGAGCGAATCGCTGGGGCCGCTCTCGTACGAGACGCGCAGGCGCAACATGCTGGGAATGGACCAGGTGGCTGATGCGGAACAGAGCCGGCACAGCGAGGAGACACTGCAGGAGATCGACCGGGAGGTCCGGCGCATCGTCGATGAAGAGCACGGCCGAGTGCGCGAACTTCTGACGCGGGAGCGGAAGGCGCTGGACGAGGTGGCGGAGCGGCTCCTGGAGAAGGAAGTCATCGAAGGCGACGAGCTGGTCGAGATCCTCGAGGAACATGCGCCGAACCGCGGTCGGAAGAAGGGCCGTGGCAGGACGCCGGTGGAGGGATAGCTCGCCTCATCATCGATGAAGTTCATACGGGTGGTTCTTCCGCTGCCCCGCTCGACCTGGAGTACATCGAGCTATACGAGATGCTGAAGCCGTAGATGAAGATCACGGAGATCTTCCTGTCGATCCAGGGCGAGTCGAGTTGGCAGGGGCTGCCCTGTGTATTCGTGCGCACGACCGGTTGTCATCTGCGCTGCGTTTGGTGCGACACCGACTATGCGTTCTTCGGCGGTCGCGACATGTCGGTTGAAGAGATCGTCACCGAGGTCGAACGCATCGGCCGGGGATGCAGGCTGGTCGAACTGACCGGCGGGGAGCCGCTGCTGCAAAAGGAGATCGGCCGGCTGGCGGAGGCGCTGCTCGAGCGTGGTTACACAGTGCTCTGCGAGACGAGCGGTAGCATCGACGTGGGAGTCCTGCCGGCGGGCGTCGTGAAGATAATAGACATCAAATGCCCGGGCTCCGGCGAGTCCGAGAAGAACCTTTGGGGCAACCTGGAGAAGCTGGGCCCTAGTGATGAGATCAAGTTTGTGGTCGCGGACCGTAGCGACTACGAATGGGCGCTTGCGGTGATCGACGAGCGCGGTCTCGCCGGGCGAAAGCTGCTGTTTGCCCCCGCCTGGGGTGAACTGGAGTTGGAGAAACTGGCCGAGTGGATGCTGGAGGACAACGCACCCGCCCGGCTACAGCCGCAGCTCCACAAGTACATCTGGGACGCCGACGAGACCGGGGTCTAGCATGCGAGTCGAGCT
>JBDHHM010000120.1:0-6779 GCA_039589355.1 Gemmatimonadota bacterium
TCGCCGATGTCATTCTCGAGATCGTAGAGCGCAGTGGCTACGGTGGGAAAGGAGTAAGGGCCCGGAAGACCGTCGTTCCCCGGCTCGACGCCCAGGTACGACCGCGTACGATGCTGGTAGACCCGCTTCCACTTGCCCTCGCGTACGGCCCGCAGCTCGCCGCCGTAGTAGAAGTAGAACCGATTGCGGGGAACGGCAGATTCGTCGCCCTCCAACAGCGGCAGGATGTTCACGCCGTCGATGGGTTTCTCGGGCAGGGGCGCGCCGGTGATGGCCGCTAAGGTGGGAAGGATGTCGATGGTCGAGGCCATCCTCCCACTAACCGATCCCGCTTCGATCCGGCCGGGCCAGCGCATGATGGCCGGTACCCGCGGTCCGCCCTCAAACGCCGTGCCTTTGCCCTCCCGCAGCGGGGCCGCCGAACCTGCATGATTGCCGAAGTTGAGCCAAGGACCGTTATCGCTGGTGAAGATGACCAGGGTGTTCTCCGCCAGTTGGTGGCGATCCAGAGCCGCCAGTACCTGGCCCACGGACCAGTCGATCTCCTCGATGACGTCACCGTACATGCCCTGGGCGCTGTGGCCCTTGAACTTGTCCGAGACACCCAGCGGCACGTGGGGCATGGAATGGGCCAGGTAGAGGAAGAAGGGCTCGTGCTTGTGCCGCTCGATAAAGCTCACGGCCCGCTCCGTGTACCTCGCGGTCAGCGTGGCCTGGCCCTCCAGATCCTCGATCGTCTCCACCGTTTCATTCCCGTCGACGAGCGGCAGGGGTGGGTAGGTCATCTTGTTTCCGCCGGTCGCCGGCTGACCGTCATAATCGATAGGCCACATGTCGTTGGAATACGGCAGGCCCAGATACTCGTCGAACCCGTGTTGCAGGGGGAGGAACTCCTCGAGATGTCCCAGATGCCACTTGCCGAAGATGCCCGTGGCATACCCCCGCTTCTTGAGCATCTCGGCTATGGTCTCCTCCTCGGGATTGATACCGACCTCGGCATAGGGATTGAGCGCGCCGCGGATGGAGATCCGTTGTGCATAGGACCCCGTGAGCAGCGATGCTCGGGAGGCGGAGCACACGGCCTGACTGACGTAGAAGTCCGTAAAGCGCATGCCCTCGGAGGCTAGCCGGTCGAGATGCGGCGTGGTGAAGCCCGTGGCTCCGTACACGCCCACATCGGCGTAGCCTTGATCGTCGGTGAAGATGAGCACGATGTTGGGGGTGCTCTCTGATCGAGAGCACCCGCCCGCCACCAACCCGGCCGATAAGGCCAGCCCGGCCGCACAAAGTATTTTCAGCAAGCCCTTTATCCCCCTGTTACCGGCTACCGGTTACCGGCTACCGGGGTGTAGCACGAGATGCGGCCCATGATCGCGGTTAGGGTGGAGACCGCGGTCCGGTTCGCCTCGTTGACCGGCGAGTTGGTGCGGATCGCGGTCACCAGATCGACGTGCTCCTGCCGATAGGGCCGCGGTCGGACCTTCTCTCCTTCCTCGTCCAACTCATAGGGATACTCCCAGGACTGCGTACCGTCGGTCCGCCAGATCCCATCGACGCAGTTTGTGTAGCCCTTGGTGCCGCGTACGAGTTCTGAGACGTTGTTGGCACAGCCGGCGATCTGTCGGCACATGCTGTGGACGTGCACATCGTTCTCGAAGGCGAAGTCGATGCTGAAGTGGTCATACTGGTCGCCGCTGGGACGCCGCCAGCGGCCGCCGAATCCGACCGCCTTCTCGGGATGGGCGTCGCCGAGGAACCAGCTGATCGCGTCCAGGTTATGCACGTGCTGCTCGACTATGTGATCGCCCGACAGCCAGGTCCAGTTCACCCAGTCGCGCACCATGTACTCCATGTCGCTCCAGCCCGATTGGCGGTCGCGCCACCACGGGACCCGGCCGTTCCAGTAACAACAGCCGCCGACGACGTCGCCAATGGCGCCGCGCGTGACTCTCCGGAAGGTCTCGAGGTAATCGGCCCGGTGGCGGCGCTGGGTACCGGTGACCACGGACAAGCCGAGCCCATCGGCAGTGCGGGCGGAGGCCATGACCGAGCGCGCCCCGACGGGGTCGACCGCGACCGGTTTCTCCATGAAGACATGCCTGCGGGCGTCCACGCACGCCTCGAAGTGTTCGGGGCGGAAGTAGGGTGGCGTGGCCATCAGGACCAAGTCGACCTCGGTCTCGAGCAACTGCTGGTACGCATCGAAGCCGGTGAAGCAGAGTTCGTCCGGCACCTCCACACCCTCTTCTTCCCGTAGAGTCTCCCGGCAGCTGTCCACCCGGTCGCCGAAACAGTCGGCCAGGGCGACGATCTCCAGGTTGGGCCCGGCGCTCAGGAAGTCCCGCGCCGCTCCGGTTCCGCGACCGCCGCAGCCGATGAGTCCCGCCTTCAGTACGGGCCCGTCGGGAGCCTCATCGAGGAGGGGGGGCCACGGGTAGTCGGCGTACTCCTCCCCGACGCCTCCGCAGCCGGCGACCATCGCTCCCATCGCCCCCGCTGCGCCGATCAGTCCGACGGTCTCGATGAACTCGCGTCGGCTGGGTCCATCCTTCTTCTCGGTCATCGTAGGTCTCCTTCCCGCGTCGTCTCGCGCACTACACGAAATCCCACGTCTATACAATCGGAATACCACCAGATGCTCTTCGGGGCCTGCGGATCGGTCATGCGACACGCCTCGCTGCGGGTACGGTCGCGGGCGGCCGACCGCAGGTCGGCGGGGTCGCTGCGGAACGACCCGCCCCGCACCACGTGCTCGGTCCCCGTCGCCGGCCCACGAGGGTCGACGAGCGCCGTACCTGTGGAGCGTTCGCGGTAGGCGTCGGGCCCGTACCAGTCGAGGCAGAACTCACGGACGTTACCGAGCATGTTGACCAACCCGAAGGGGTTGGGCGCTACCTCTGACGGCGGCCGGGTGCGGCCGCCGCTGTTGCCTGCATGGATCACGAAGCTATCGAGCACCTCTGTGTCCGTTCCAAGGAGCCGGTTCCAGAAGCGTTGCTCTGTGTACTGTTTTGGGTTCCCCTCGAAGAAGTAGGGCGTTTGGGTTCTGGCCCGGGCGGCGTACTCCCACTCGGCCTCGGTCGGTAGCCGGTAACTCTTGCCGGTCACCATCGAGAGCCAGCGAAGGTACTCCTGTGCCGCAGGATGGGTCATGGTGATCGCCGGGCGGTCGCCCTTCCCCCAGCCCTGATCGGGCGGCACGTAGGGTGGGGTGGCACCGGTGATGGCGTCGACGCCGGCCGGACCGCCCGTTTGCATGCGCCGGGTATCGGTGCGGCCTTCCGCCTTGGTGGCGCGGTACCAGGCTTCGAACTCGTCCCATGTGACCTCGAGCCGCCCCATCCAGAAGGAGCTGACGGTGACCGTGTGCGCGGGGCCTTCGTCATCACCGCGGTAGGCTTCCGACTCGGGGCTTCCCATCTCGAAAGTACCGCCGGGGATCGCCACCATCTCAAACGACACCGTTGTGCCCGGGATGAACTCGGTGTAGTCGACGAACCCCTCGACGACTGCCGGGGCGTCGAAGACCTCCGCCTCCGCGACTTCGACCAAGCCGAAGTCGATCTCCTGCGCGGCATCGGGATCGTAATGGCCCACGTGCAGGTGGCAGTTGAGGCAGCGCACTTCATCGGAGTGCCGTTCATAGTGGAGGTGCGCTTCCTCGCCCTTGTCGGTGAGCTCGACCGGGAAGAGGTTCGGATGGCACTCCAGACATGATTCGCGGAAAGTGTGGGTGCGCGCGTGCTCGAGCTGGGAACGCTCCTCCCAGTCGAACGACTCTCTGTCCTTGACGATCGCACCGAAGGCGTCACGGATCCCGAGCCTCGTCTTCTGGACCGCATAGGCCACCCCCCCGGGTGGCAGATGGCACTCCACACAGTGCACCACTGTGCCGCTCTTCGTCGCGTAATGGGTCGACTGGATCCAGGAGGACGTGGCCTGGGGATGGGTGTGGCACGCCTCACAGAAGCTGTCAGTGGAGGTGACGGTGTTGCCGCCGCGGATCAGCAGCACGAGCAAGATCCCCGCGCCGACACCCCAGACGAATGGCCGGCGCAGAAGCCGGCCACCCTGGGCGACCGCCGCACCGATCGTCTTCCGGATCCGACCCGGCCAACGCAAGGCGCGTCTCACGCCATCTGGAATGTCTGCCGCGCCCAGGCCACGTTACGGCGCGTGTCTTCCAGAAAGAGATCGTCACGGCCGCTGGTCTCCAGCACCAGCCACTTATCGTAGCCGATATCGTGCAGGGCCGCCGCGGCGGCCGCCATATCCACCATGCCCTCTTCGCTGCCCAGCAGCGGCGTGCGCCAGTCCTTCAGGTGGACCTCGCAGATCTGGTCAACCCCCAGCATCCGCAGCTCGCCGGGCACGTCGTAGCCATTGCCGGTGGAGTTGCCCACGTCGTAGTAGACCTGCAGCCACTCCGATCCGACCCGATCGATGATCTCCAGGTTCTGCTCCGCGGTGATGGTGTTCTCCAGTCCCAGCACCACCCCGGCATCCCGGGCCCGCGGGACGACCTGCTCCAGGGTCTCGACCACGCTGGTGACCTTAGCCTCGTCCAGTCGGTATGACGCGAAACCGGCCTCCGACTCGTTGACGAACCCGCCACCCTCACCCCTGAAACGCAGATCGCCGTTCCCGAAGAAGGCCATCAACACGTTGCCCGCACCGAGCGCGACGGCGGTCTCGATGGCTTCGACCAACCAGACCGCCGCTCGGGGCTGGTCCGCAAGCGGGTTGTCGTTGAGCAGCCCGAGGGCGACGGAGTGAAACGTGACCCCATGCTGCCGGCCGAGCTCGAGATAGCGCGCCCGGACGCGGGGATCCCTCAAAACGATCTCGTCCGGGGTTCGTCCCAGACTCACCTGGATCCCCTCCAGATTAGCCTCGACCGCCTTCGGAATCTGCTCGGGGTCACACATCGGCCCGAGGTTCCAGTCACACATCCCGATCCCCGCGGCCCCGGCGAGCGGTTGGGACATCGCCGAACAGCCCGTCAGGCTTCCCACCGAGGAAGCGGCAGCCAAGACAACACCGGTGTGCTTGACGAAGCGCCTGCGATCCATGATCACCCTTTCTCCTGTTGCGGCTGTGATGCTTGGGAGTGCCGAGGCGGTACCCATCATGGTGCAATGCCGCCAGGGGGGCAACAGACCCTCCGTCCGGCAAGTCGCTTGACTCCGCAATTATCCGGGAGCTAGCTTCGCCGCAATATCCGATGGCAGACTCAAGCGAGACGTTCCTTCCCATGAGGAGATCGGTTCCAGCGCTGGCAGCGTTGGTGCTGTCGAGCTTGTTCCTGCACGGTTGCGGGAACCGGGAACCGGAAAACACGGCAGTGGTCGACCTGCTTCCCGAACAGATCGATAGCTGGACGCGCAGCGATTCCGCGGATTCCTACAACCGCGAGACGATCTTCGACTACATCAACGGCGCCGGCGAGGTGTACCGCTCCTACGCGTTCGGTCAGGTTGTAGTAGTTGTCTACGCCGGTCCGCAGGGTCCCGACATCACAGTCGAGCTGTTCGACATGGGCAATCCGGCAGATGCCTACGGCGTGTTCAGCTACGCTCGGGAGCGAGAAGAGACGGGCATCGGTGGCGGTTACGAGCAGAAGGGCCGCGTGCTCTGCTTTTGGCAGGACCGCTACTACGTGTGTGTCGCGTCCGAGGAGCGCACCGCCGACTCGGATCGCGCCCTGCTGGACATCTCACGGGCGATCTCGGACCGCCTGCCAGCCGCGTCGGATCCGCCCGACCTGGTGGCTATGCTGCCCGGCGAAGGGCTCGTGGCGTTCAGCGAGCGGTTCTTCCATCTCCATCAGTCACTGAACTACCAGTACTATCTGGCTCGAGCGAACATCCTCGAGTTGAGCACCGAGACCGACGCCGTCCTGGCGCGCTACGCGCCGGGCTCGACGTACCTGCTGCTGGTCAGGTACGCGAACGAGAGCGACGCCGCGGCAGCGGTGTCCTCGTTCAGGCAGGGTTACCTGGCAGAAGCCGGCGAATCACAGACGGTCGAGACGCAGAACGGTGCCTTCGTGTCATACGGACGCCGCGATCACTTCGTGGTCGTGGTGCTCGATGCGATCTCGGAGACCGCGGCGCACGATCTGTTCCAAGCGACGCTGAACGGACTGGCACAGTCACCAGACTGAGGATCAGAGCCATGGCCAGGAAGAAGACAGCAGTCAGCCGACGGGATTTCATGAAGGGAGTGGGCGGCGCCCTGCTGGGTATGGCAGCTGGCTTTCCGAAGCCCGCTTTCGGCAAAGTCGCACAGGCAGGGAGTTCCAGGGTGGTGCTGATCCGTAACGAGGACGTCGTCTCGGGCCTCAACGACTACGACGCCGAATTGATTCAGGCGATGCTGGATGAGGCGCTGGTGGCACTATTCGGTTTAGAAACACCGTCGGACTGTTGGGCGCAGATGATTCGACCTGAAGATGTCGTCGGCATCAAGACCAACGAGTGGAGCTACCTGCCGACCCCGCCGGAACTGGAGCAGGCGATCCGGCGCGGCGTGTTGGGGGCGGGCGTCTCGGAAGAGGACGTCGCGATGTCAGACCGCGGTGTGCTGCAGAACGATGTCTTCCAGAGGAGCACGGCGCTGATAAACACACGACCGATGCGCACCCACGCGTGGGCCGGTGTCGGGAGCCTCATCAAGAACTACATCATGTTTTTCGATCCACCGGAGGACTATCACGACGACGCCTGCGCCAGTCTGGCGAAGCTGTGGGACCTCCCGATCACCAGGGGCAAGACGCG
>JBDHHM010000121.1:0-7099 GCA_039589355.1 Gemmatimonadota bacterium
GAATATTGAATCTCTCTATTCTTTTGGGATCGTGCCGCCCACGACACGCTTCACGAACTCGCCACTGGCGATCGTTTCACCCGCGCCCACCCCGTTGATCAGCTCCAACGTTTCAATATCCGCGGTGGACGGATAGCGCTCGGCAAACTGAGCGAGCGTCATCGAGCGGTCGAGCCTCACTATCTCGAGCCGTGCGGGCTGCGCGTTGAGCGCCGCTCTTTCCGTCAGGCGGTCGAAGCTCCCGAACGATGCTCCGAATGAATCGGCGTACGTGCTCCACCGGTCCGCCAGAGTGTAGCCCAGGATCTTGTAGACGAGCTTGCCGTACTCGATGAAGACGGCCAGGCCGCGGAACTCGGTCCCGTCGCTCGCCGTCGCGCTAAAGTAGCCTGCCCGCGCCGGCAGCCCGTTGACCGGCCAGTTGGAGGTTCTTCCCACCTGGATGCCCGACTGAGCGAAGAAGGTATCGGCGGCCTGTCGCACCGAGGACTCCTCGGCGAGGGTGAGCTGGATCAAGGCGTCTTCGTTGGGGCTGAGTGCCACCACCTGCTGGGTCATGTTCTGCGTCGTCCACTCGGCTGGCAGGTCGATCCGGAACTTGAGGTCGGGGTGGAGGAAGGTGCTGCCGCGGAAGAATCCGTTTCTCGGGTTCTCGCCGAATACCAGGCCGTCGATCATCTGCAGGTAGCGTGTGCGTTCGACCTCGCCGCCCGACTCGCCGCCGGCCTCGGCCAGCCTCTGCTCCATTCGCTCGCGTCGCTCCCCGGGATCCGGGTGGGTCGACATCCAGGCGGGCAGGCCGCCGCCGCCGGCCGCTGCGCTGACACGGCCCAGCATCTCGAAGACGTCTACCATCTCTGTGGGGTCGTAGCCCGAGCGCCGCATGTAGCGGAAGCCGAGGTCGTCCGACTGGCGCTCGTCGTCGCGTCCGAACTTCAGGAAGAGCAGGCCGAGGCTCAGTTCCGCCTCGGAGTTGAAGTGGGTGAGGATTCCTCGGGTGACGAAGATGAAGCCGCCGGGAAGGGCAAAGGCATTGACCACCAAGTCGTCGACGATCTTGAAGCTCCAGGGCAGGTCCGGTTTCTCGGAATTGGCGGCCAGGTCCAGCCCGACCTGGCTCACATACTCCTGGAGGTCCGGGTTGTCATAGAGGCCGAGCGATACCTCCACCTGCTGGGCGCCCTGGCGCCCCATCTCGATCTCCTGGGCCTCGCTGATCAGCATCAGCTGCCGCTCTCCGGTGGCCGGGTTCACCGGGCAGGCGGTGAGCGTCAGCGTCGCGAGCGCCAGGGCGGGTAAGGCTCGGAATCGTCGCATCTGGAATCGCCTCCTAACTGGACGTCAATGCATACACCTTGAGGCGTTTGGTTGGGCGGCTTAGCTTGCAGGGCGACACCGGACCGGGCGTCGTGCCCAACCGTCTGTGAAACTCAGGTAGCGTGCGCCCCCGTCTATAATAATGGGAGGCGGAGGTACGCGAGAGGCCCGGCCCCGGCAGCGTCAGCGCCGCGAGACTGGAAGCCAGAATGGAAGAAGGCGAGAAGAAGTTCAAAGAAGGCATATCGTACGGCCTATGGGCGGGCTGGCTATTCGGCTTCGCTGGCCTGCACCGCCTGTATCTGGGCAAGTACGGGACGCGCTCGTTGCGCTATTCCCAGCCGCGGCGCACGCCCCAGCAGCTCCTGCTCGACGCCGCGTCGAGGGAGGGCGGTAGCCTGACTGTGACCCAAGCCTCAATGATCACCGGCTTCTCGTTCGAGGAGGCGGAGACGCTGTTGCGGGAGATGGTGGCCAGCGGCTACGTCGATGTGGGGAACGAGCCGGATAGCGGCGTCGTGGTCTACTATTTCCCCGAGTTGCGGACCCGGCACCGGCTGGGACCGGAGAAGATATAGGACAGGCCGGAAGCTCGGCGCTCCGGCCTGTCAGCCCCCCTCGTCTACTGGCGCCTGCCGAGTACCGCCGTCAATTCAAGCACTTCGCCGTCGCGTCGCACCTTGATCACGACCGTATCGCCCGGCGCATGGTCCCGCAGCGCGTACGTGTAGTCGTAGATGTTCAGGACTTCCTTGCCGCCGAACTCGATGACCACATCGCCCGCCTGTAGACCGGCCTGCTCCGCCGGGGCTCCCGCGCGCACGCCGGAGAGCCGCAGCCCGCCGCCCTCGACCTCACCGAAGTCGGGAATCGTCCCCAGGTAGGGACCGTAGCCACCACCGCCGCCGGCCTGCGGTCGCTGCTGCTTTATCAGCGTGAGGTGGTCCGGGCTGTCGCCCAGCTCACGGATCAAGGCAGCGGCGAACTCGCCCACCTGTGCCATACCCTCGGCGTTGATCAGGCCCCAATCGTCATCCGGCCTGTGGTACTCGGAATGTGTGCCGGTGAACAGGTGGAGTACGGGGATCTCGCGTGCGTAGAACGAGGTCTGGTCGCTGGGGCCGTAGCCATCACCGACATGGCTCAGCGTCAGCTCGCTGGCGGCGTCGAGCGAGTCGAGCAGCGCCGGAAACTCCTCCGCCGTCTCCGTGCCGAAAACCTGCACGCTACCGTCGCGCAGGCGGCCGACCATGTCGAAGTTCACCATCGCTGTGATGTTCTCGAGGGGGAATTGCGTGTTGCTCACGAAATACTCGGAACCGAGCAGCCCCATCTCCTCAGCGGCGAACGCGACGAAGACCAGGCTTCGCGACGGCTGCAGCTCAGGGTTCGCGGCGAAGTACTCGGCCAGTCCGAGTAGCACGGCGGTCCCGGAAGCGTTGTCGTCGGCGCCGTTGTGTGGCTCTTCCGCGTCGGGCGCCAGCGAGCCTGGGCCGCCCAATCCGAGGTGATCGTAGTGCGCGCCGACCACAATCACCTGGTCGGCCAGCGCCGGATCGCGGCCCGGCAGTCGGCCCACGACGTTGAACGCTTCCACCCGTAGCGGCTCGACCTTGGCATCAAGGAGGACCTCGAGCTCGTCGTCCTGGAGCCACGCCAGGACCTCCTCGCTCTCGAGGATCTGGACCACCGGGATGCCCACGCCGTGGGGCGGATCGCCGGGCCGCGGAGCCTGGAGTCGGGATACGGTCAGCAGCACGGCCTCGGCGCCCTGATCCCGCGCGGTCGTCGCCTTGCGGCGCGGCGACGGATCGACACCCGAGCCGTGAGGATCGAAGTCATCCGGAACCCCACCGCGCAGAGTGGCGATCTTCGGGCCTGCCTGCGAGTCGAGGCCCTCATAATCCTCTTCGTTCAGCCCGTAGCCGGCGATGAAGACTCCGCCACTCAGCGAGCCGGCGGCCGAGAAGTTGAAGGGCACCCAGTCTTTGAACAGCTCGAGCTCTATGGAGCCGCGCGCCGAGCGGAGCACCAGCCTGCTGTCGGCCGCAATCGAGATGGTCGTCGTGATATGGAACGGCTGCAGGTAGCCGTCTGTGCCTAGCGGCTCCAGCCCGTAGGATCCGAACAGCCTCGCGATGTATGAGGCGGCACTGTCGGCGCCCGGCTCGCCGGCCTCGCGGCCGGCCAGCTCGTCGCTTGCCAGATACTTGACGTGGCCGAGCAACACCTCGGGCTCGACGCCCTGGGCCGTCGTCGGGGCGGGTAAGATCAAGACACACGTCGCTACCAGAGCCAGAACTGACGCAGCCCGGCAACGGAAAGGTCTCCCGTGGTTGCGCGAAGTGCGCGCAACTTGTTCGATTGAGCTTGTCATGGTGGCCCGAACTTACATCGGCCGAGGCGCCGACGTCCAGTTGTCCGTGAGCGAGCTGGGTGACGGTCCGCCGGTCGTCGTCCTGCACGGCGGCCCCGGCGCCGGCCACGACTATCTGCGCCCTTCGTTCAGCCGGCTGGCCGATGAGTTCCACCTCTACTTCTACGACCAGCGGGGGGGCGGTCGCTCGCCGGTAGCGCGTCCGCTCGATATCGGCTGGCGCGATCACGTGGCCGACCTTGAATCGCTGCGCCGCGAGTGGGGGTTCGAACGCCTGACCCTGCTGGGTTACTCTTGGGGTGGCCTGCTCGCCCTCCTCTATGCGACCGAGTACCTGGAACGAGTCCGGGCTCTGGCGCTCGTCGCTACGGCGGCGGCGTGGGGCGACTACCAGCGCCGCTTCCAGCAGGAGTTCGACCGACGCTCACGCTCCGCCGAGGTGATGCGCATGCGCGCCGAGCTCGACTCCTCGGGCCTCGATAAACGGGATCCCAAAGCCTACCGGCAGCGGCGCTTCGATCTGAGCGTCGCCGGGTACTTCAGGGATCCGCGCGAGGCCCGAGATGTGACGCCGTTCGTCGTGCAGGAGCAAGCACGTCAGGCGACCTGGGCCAGCCTCGAGGGCCACGGCCCGGAACTACGGCGCGTGCTTGGGACGTCGCGGGTACCGACGCTAATCCTGCACGGTCGCTATGATCCGATACCGCTGGAGTGGGCGGAGGAGCTTGCCGAACTGATGCCTGAGGCACGACTGGTGGTGCTGGAAAAGAGTGGGCATCTGCCGTATTTGGAGGAGGCGGAGCGCATGTTCGCAGAGCTCCGCGGGTTCCTCCTGGAGGAGGCCGCTCGATGAGCCGCCGCTATCGCATGGAGGCGCAAGAGCTCGCCGCTGCCGAGGCGATGGGCCCGGGGCGCGTGCCGCCAAAACCGCGACCTGCCGCCGGGGTCATCCTGGCTCGCGACGCGGAGGCGGGGCCCGAGGTGCTCCTCGTCCGCCGCCGCAGCGATGTCGGTTTTGCTGCCGGCGCCTACGTGTTCCCCGGCGGCACACTGGACGCAGCCGATGCCGATGCAGCTTGGGAGGACTGGTTGCACGAACCGCCCCAGGAAGCGGTGGAGGGCGCCGCCGACCCGGACAGCCCGTCGGCGCGCACCTTCGTGGTGGCGGCACTGCGCGAGCTGTTCGAAGAGACGGGTGTGCTGCTGGCTTCGGGCGGGACGCCCGGTCACGATGCCCTCGCGCGGGAGCGAGAGATCCTTGTCGCCGGCCGCAAGCTCTTTCTTGAAATAGTGAGCGGTCTCGACCTTCGCTTAGCCGGCGATCGGCTCCTGCTCTGCGCCCGTTGGATCACACCAGAGCCGCTGTCACGACGCTACGACGCCCGGTTCTTCCTCGCCGAAGCGCCGCCCGACGCGCGGATCAGCGCCGAGCTAGGGGAGCTGGTCGAGCATGTGTGGATCACGCCGGGTGAAGCGCTGGAGCGCTACTTCGATTACGACTTCCATATGCTTTTCCCCACCGCCCGCACGCTGGGTTGGCTGGAGGATGGGGATAGCGTAGCCGATTGGCGCGAGCGGTTCCGCAAGGCCGAGATCAAGGCGATCCTGCCGAGGCTCATACGCTCCCGCGGCCAGGTTATCCCCGTCATGCCCGATGAGCCGCGCTACGATGAGCGGGAAGACGATGGTTGATGCTGCCGGTGGTCGGGTGAAGACGGTAGTCGCGGCGAACCCGGGGCCGCTGACCCTCGACGGTACCCGTACCTACATCCTCGGGCCGGCGCCCTGCGTCGTGATCGACCCGGGGCCCGACCTGGCGGACCACCTCGACGCCGTCGAGGTCGCCCTCGGCACGCTTCAGGTCGCGGCCCTCTGTGTCACCCATTACCATGCTGATCACGCGGCGGGTGCCGCCGACTTGATCTTGCGGTTGGCTGCGCCGCTGGCGGCGACGCCGGTGTCTGCCGAAAAGGCCGCGCTCGACCCGCCCGATCTACCGCTCAGCCCGTACTCGACTCTCAGCTTCGGCGGCGGTCACCTCGAGGTCGTCCCGGCTCCCGGCCACTGTGCCGACCACGTCTGCTTCTACTGGCCGCAGGCGCGGGCGCTGTTCACGGGCGACGTCGTCCTCGGCGAGGGGACGTCGATGATCGCGCCGCCGGAGGGCGACATGGCCGCCTACATGGCGACGCTGGAACGGCTGGTCGGGCTCGACCTGTCGATCATCTATCCGGGCCATGGTCCGGAGATCACTGAGCCGGCGGAGAGGCTCGACGAGTACATCGCGCATCGCCTGGAACGCGAGCAGCAGGTGCTCGACGCGCTGGCCGCCGGCGCGGACACGCCCGCCGAGATACGGGCTCTTGTTTATGGGGACCTGGATCCGCGCCTCTTCGGTGCTGCCGAAGGATCGGTACTTGCCCACCTCGCGAAGCTTGCCGACGAGGGGCGCGTGAGAGTGGAAGGGGACCGCTACCTGCCGATGACCTGAGGCGCCTAGTGTTCGGCCACAGTGGTCATGAGACATGGTTGGGGTCGGCCGGGGGGATCCTCGGAGCGGACATTTGGAGCGCCCCGGCCCGTCCTCGACCGTGGCCCGGCACCGCGCGACATGAAGCGAGAGGATCCCCCGGCCGGCCCCAGCGTGCCCTGCTTACGCGTCATCATCACTGTGGCCGAACACTAGGCGTCGTAGAGCTCGGACAGGTCCGTATCCGCGAGATCGACCAGGAAACCGGCGATCTTAGTCGTCACGTCCTCGAAGAACCGTTGCCCCTTCTCGGCTGTGGCGCGGGACGGGTCCCCGACGCCGGTGTCGGAGGTGATCTCGGTCCACTTTCTCGGCGCCCAGGCCCAGCGCTCTCTCAGGGCTCCGATGCGGAAGTCCTTCGCCGAGCCTTTTCCCGCCTCGGACAGCGACAGCACCGAATCGCCGGCCAGGTGCAGCATCAGGCTCGTCTCCATCTCGCCGGCGTGGTCGCCGGGCACCTCGAAGAGCTCGTCCGTAGGTACGACCTCGTACCAGTTCAGAGTGCAGAGAAATGGTCCGACGTCCACCTGTAGCTCTCGAATAATCTGCCGGAAATCATTCCCGCCGTGCCCATTCAGGATGACGAGCTTGCGTATGTCCTGAGCATCAAGGCTCTGCACGAGATCCTCCAACATTAGGGCTTGGGTGCTCGGGTTGAGATTGAGTGTGAGTTTGATGTCGAGTTGCTGAGTGTTGACGCCGAACGGTACGGTCGGGAGAACGATGACTTTCGCTCCCTCGCTCCAGGCCAGGCGCGCGGACTCCCTGGCTATCCGCTCTGTCTCCAGAGTGTCCGTGCCGTAGGGCAGGTGGAAGTTGTGGGCCTCGGTGGCGCCCCACGGAAGAACGGCGACCTCGTAGTCGGTCTCCCGGAC
>JBDHHM010000122.1:0-5500 GCA_039589355.1 Gemmatimonadota bacterium
CAATCAGCGCACTGATGTGGCGTCGCTCTTGACGATGGGGATGCTGGTAGCGGACATGGTGCCCGACAACCCCGGGGAGTGGCTCTTTCACTGCCACACCGGGCCACACCTGGTGGCGGGCATGCAGGCGGTCTATTCGGTCGAGCCGGTGGCAAGTACCGCGGGAAGCTGAGGATAGGTGCGCACGCCCCGCGGTCTCGAGGCCGCCCCGGGGCTCCGAAGACGGGCAGATGGTCCCTATCCCTAATGAGAAGCGAACCGCAAGCTGCTGGGACCCTCCTCCAAGATGGCGATAGCTGATTCGGTCCAGGCCGGTGCAAATCGTCGCACGCGACACTCCGCGCCGGATGGGCAGTTAGCCGTCAGCGCTGCCGCCACACAGCAGCGGCATGAGCTGCCCACTGTTGACCCGTCCACGAACGGGGAGCTCCATGTCGCTGGGTCTTTGTCTGCGCTGTGTTGTTGACGGGCCGCAAGTTACGGCAAGGGGCAGGGTAGAATCTCGAACCGGACGGAGGCCCTTAGCGTCGATCGTCTGGCCCCTGTCGCGCAGGAGCACGCATAATAGAAGGAAGTTTTCTTGGGGGATCACGCGGTGCCCGACCCAGCCGACCAACTCGACCGCCTGAAGGCCGCCCTCGCCGACCGCTACCGGATCGAGCGGGAACTGGGTCGTGGTGGGATGGCCGTCGTATATCTGGCCGAGGACCGGAAGCTCGACCGCCCGGTGGCGATCAAGGTCCTCAAGCCCGAACTGGCCGCTGCGATCGGTAGCGAGCGGTTCCTGCGCGAGATCAAGCTCACCGCCCGCCTCGAACACCCGCACATTCTGACGCTGCACGACTCGGGTGAGGCCGACGGGTCCCTCTACTACGTCATGCCGTATGTCGACGGCGAGTCGCTGCGTGAGCGGCTGAACCGCGAGCAGCAGCTCCCCCTTGTGGACGCGCTCCAGATCGCCCGAGAGGTCGCGGATGCGCTCCACTCGGCACACACGCACGATGTGGTGCACCGGGACATCAAGCCCGAAAACATCCTGCTCGAGGAGGGGCACGCGGTGGTGGCCGACTTCGGGATCGCCAGAGCGATCCATGCCGCAGGCGGTGAGAAGCTGACCGAAACCGGGATCGCGGTGGGGACGCCGGCTGCCTCGGGGCAAGCCCACTGAGGGGATGCCGGTTGCAGCCGGATCCCGAGAGGAACACGGTCCTCCGTCGACGGTAGTCAGCGAGCTTGTCGAGCCCGCCCGGCGACGTTGGTCTCGAAGATGAGGTGCTCGACGCTCGCCCCGGTTCCTGACTCGAATACCACCAGGCGCTGCCCATCGGGGAAGACGTCGAATGATTGACCATCGATCGCGCTCACCGCCGAGCCAACCGAGGTGACCCGCTGCAGCGGGCCGGTCTGGATCGCGTCGCCGGCCACCACGGTCGCCATCATGATGGTCGAGTCGGTCCGAAAGTAGAGACTCCGCCCGTCGCGGCTCCAGACCGGGTCGAAGCCGCCTCCGCGGGAGACCTGCCACGGGCCGCTGCCGCTTCGGAACCCCCGGATCCAGACGTCGGGCGTCCCATCTCGGGTGGCGACGTAGGCCAGCCATCGACCATTGGGGGATACCGCCGGCGCGAATTCGCCGTCCACTCCGCCGGGCGCCCGCCGCGGAATCGTGTCGGGCGGCGTCAGGGTCCAACCGCCCTCCAGTATCAGGGTGGCTCCGTCGGCGGTCCAGGACCGGGGGCAGTTGTTGAAGGTGCCGGTTGAAGTACTGGGCGCCGCGATGGCCATCGCCACCGCGGGCTGCTGGCGATCGACCGGCCGCGAGACCAGTTGATCGGCCGGCATCTCTCGACAGTAGGCGAGTCGGCGTCCGTCGGGGCTCCAGATCGGATGATCGTTGATCCCGCCGACCGTGAACGGGTCGAGCTGCCCCGTCGCGAAGCTGTAGATCCGGATGTCATGGTCGATTCCCCGAACGCCCGACCAGGCGACTCGCGACCCGTCGGGCGACAGATGCAGGTCGGGGAACGGCCGAGCCTCGGGCGGCATCGGGAGCTCGGTCCGCTCCCCCGTTCTCCGATCGATGACGACGATTCGGCTGCCGGCCCGGGCCACCGAGTCGAGGGCGTAGACCATTGCGCCACGCTCCGACGCGCTCAGCCGCAGCTCGAGGCCCGGCTCCACGAGGACCCCGGCAACGAGTTGGGCCCGGCCGCCCCGCAACCGACCCTGGTCGACATCCAACGGCGCGGTATAGACGGTACCGGAGGGGTCCGCCCACAGCAGCTCGCCGTTGGACAGCACGCGGCCGTTAAACCCTTCCGTGAGGGTATCGATCCGGGGAGGCTCCCCGAGATGAGCCAGAGCGACCTGAGCTGTACCGGTCTCGGCGTTGCGGATGGTGAATGTCGCCGCGGATCCGTTCGGAACCCAGTAGGGCCAGCTCCAGTTCGTCGGGTCGCCGGGCTTGGTGATCAAGAGTGTGAGTACCCCGGTCGACGGATCGATCCGGCCCAGTCCCGACCTCGTCACGACCAGAATGCCCCCGGCGGCCCACGAGGCGCCGAACGAGAGCGCCTCGTGCGCGATCGTCGCCACGCCGCCACCCGGCAAGGTGGAGAACACCCTGAGCTCGTCGCCCACGATGAACGCCAGGGAGTCGCCCCCCGGCGACCACACCGGCGAGTGGGCTCCTTCGCTGCCGGGCACCGAGTCCGCGGCGAGGCGGTCGAGCGGTCGGATCCAGAGCCGCCAGACGTCGCTCCGGCCGACGCGGCGGCCACCCCCCATGTAAGCCAGGCGGGCCCCGTCCGGCGAGAGGGCGAAGGCACCCCCAGGCCAGAAGATCGGGGCCCGGCCTTCGGGAAAATCGATCAGGACTCGAATGTTGGGAGCCGCGGGTGCGGGGGAACCGCGAATCCAGCCCCAGAGCGCCAGGGCGGCGAGTCCCGTGATGGCGGCGGCCGTGGCCCGTCCGGTCCAGGTCGAGCGGCGGGCCGAGGTGGCTTCTCGGCGCTCGACCGAGCGATCGGTGAAGGCCGGGTTGGCCAGTGCCTCGCTGAACCCGCGGGCCGACTCGAACCGGTCAGCCGGCAGCTTCTCGAGCGCCTTCGCCACGGCCGCCGCGACATTGGCCGGCACCGACTTGCGCAGCGCCGTCACGACCTGGACCGGCTCGGCGATGATCTTCATGATGATCTGCTGGGCCGAACCGCCGAGGTGCGGCGGCTGGCCCGAGAGCATCTCGTAGAGCACGCTGCCCAGCGAGTAGACGTCGCTCCGCGCCGTGATCTCCTTTTCGGCGGTCGCCTGCTCGGGACTCATGTAATGCGGCGTGCCGAGCGAGAGGCCCGTTTCGGTCATCCGCCCCCCGGCCGCCGCGCTCACCGCCAGAGCGATCCCGAAGTCGGCGACCAGAGCGTGCCCGCCATGGAGGAGAATGTTCTCGGGCTTCACATCACGGTGGACGATCCCGCGCTGGTGGGCGTGTTCGAGAGCATCCGCCACCTCGCGCGCGATCCGGACCGCGTCTTCCACGCCGAGCTGAGTCTCGCGGTCGAGCCGCGCGCGGAGGGTCTCGCCGTCGATGAACGGCATCACGTAGAAGAGGAAGCCGTCGGCGGTGCCGCTGTCGAACAGGGGCAGGATGTGGGGATGCTGCAACGCCGCGGTGGTGGTGATCTCCTGGACAAACCGCTCGGCGCCGAGCACCGCGGCCAGCTCGGGCTTGAGGACCTTGAGCGCCACCTTGCGTTTGTGCTTCAGGTCCTCGGCCAGATAGACCGTGGCCATCCCGCCCTGACCGAGCTCACGCTCGACACGGTAGCGGTCGGACAAGGCTGTCGAGAGGCCGTCCGGGATCATGGTCAGTTCCGCTCCTCGGTGCCGCGACTGGATCCAGCGTCCGACGATGGCTGGGGGGTCCAATGTCGGATGCGATCGAGCGCCCCGCCACCGGCGAGAGGTGTGAGGCCATCGTGTCGTGCCTTGGTCGGGAGACCGAGGATAAGGCTGTGGCTGGGCGAACGAACGCGCAAGAGGCGCTCCGCCGCCGATCCTGCCGACGCACCAGCGCGAGTTTCCGCGGGCCCCAGGTCGGGTGGCGCCGTCGTGCCGCCGGCAGTGCTGGCTGAAACTGGAAGGGCAAGCAAAGGCGCCCCCCTTGGCGTGGTGAATTGGGAGAATGCGGTCGGGAAGCAGGTGCGCGCGTGAGTGAGACCCAGCCCGCGACACTATTGCGCGCGTGCGACTACACTGGCTGCCGAAAGTATTGCCATTCTTCGCAGTACGCCCGGGCACTAGGCCCCCCGGCGTGGTGTGAGGGTGTGCTCCTGCCAGATGTGAACATCTGAAACATCCTCGTCGGGCTTCCGACGCCTTGGCAGCCTTATTCGGCCTTATCTGGGGCTCCGACGTGCCGGCAATCGTCGCTTCTGGACCAATCTCGCGCGATTCTGTCACGCTCAAGCAACCGCCGAACAAAGACCGAAGACAATTGGACGTTTCGACGGGCCGGAATGCTAAGTGCCTACTTAGTAACAGTTTATGAATTGCCGGGCGTCGGCGCTTGGGCCCAGGGACTTCTTGCGGATGGGGGGTTGCTGGCCCCGCTCGAGGACGTCTGTCGAGCCGATCTCACGGCGCACCAGCCGGCCATCTTGAACGAATACCCGAGCGCATGAACATCATCGATTCGGCCATCCCGACCTTCGACGAGGAAATGGTTTGCGTGCTCAAGGAACCGTCAGGTCAACGACAACATTGGGAGCGGTATGTTCTCGACCGCTACGCCGGCAGAGTGATCGACGCCGCCATGATCTGCAAAGCGCCGATGGACTACATCCTGTGTCTGTCTTTCTGGGACATCTCGAACCTCATCGACCTCGAACCCGAGGGCGGAACCTACATCTACTCCAGCTCCGAGGCGTACAACGAGGAACAGTTGTTGGACCGTGAGCGACTCGGGAACTGGCAGGATCATTTCGGGCTCGCCCGGGTCGGTGGGCTACCGGGTTCTGAGAAGAGCCCTTCCACGCGTCGGATCATATGGATGGGCTAGGGATGGAATGGCTCATTGAGTCAATCAATCCGAGGAAGATCGCGCCGGTTCACACCCAGGCGCTCGATTGGTTCGAGGACAGGTGGGCCGACCGGGTTGAGCAGGGGGAGTACGGCAAGCCATTGATGCTTGACAGAGGGTTTTGTATCATGAAGGCCCAACGTTCGCGATCGAGCGTTGCGCGGGGAAGATCGCGAACTTGCGCGAACTTCCTTAACGGTTCTTGCGCTTCTCTCTTACGAGCTTGGGGGAAACCACATCGGATAACATTTGAACCCGTTTGGCGCCCGCAACTCCGAGTCGAGCCAATGGAGATCTTCCTTCCACTCCCTGATGCTCCTGTTATACTGAACGCCCTGGCCCAGTCGCAAAGATATGAAACTCTCGAGGCAACGCATCATCTTAGCCAGCCGATTCTCGGAGCGGCGTTCTCCCCATTCAGCG